>JALWQZ010000020.1 GCA_027077895.1 Microcaldota archaeon
GTTTATATGGATATCACTCAAACTTCTTCTCAATCGCGGAGAGGACTTTATCTGGAGAAAATGCCAACTTTATGAGTTGCGTGTTTCCACGTATGCCTTTACCAGACATAGTCAATGTGATTAAACCCATCATCTCAAGTTCCTTCAGATATTCCCTATACCACCTAGCACTCCTTGGCTTCCTAGCCCACTCCCTGCAGACCTTCTCATATTTCTCGTATACTTCCCCAGAAAACAGGAACTTTTCCCCAGACTCGCCACCCAGTGTTGGGTATTTTCCCCCCTCTCTTATCAAACTTGCTATCGCATATAAAACAATCGCGGGATGTTCTGGCAGTGTAGAAATCAAGTCAAGCACGATGTCCTCTTCAACGGCAGACCTTGCCTGCTTAACGTGTATGTCAGAGACTGGCTCCCCTTTTTCGTCTGCAATATCCCCTGCCCTTAATATTAACTTAAGTGCATACCTAGCATCCCCTGATTCCTGTGCAGCATAGGCAGCAGCCAATTCCAAAGCCGAGTCCTTGCACATTCCTGGTTTGAATGCCTGCGCCACTCTCTCACTAAGTATGGATTTCAATTGGACTGCATTATAGGGAGGGAACACCATCTCTTCTTGCATCAATGTTGACTTGCTTCTAGGATCTAGTTTGTCCATAAAGGTAACATTGTTGGATATACCTATAATAGCAATATGGCCTTGTTGCAAGTGGTCATTGGCCCTAGTAAGCATGTACAACAAATCATCAACATCCTTCACCTGGTCAACTTCATCTAGCACAACAACGTAGATAACTCCCGTATTTTGGATATAATCCATTATCCTGTCGTATAAATGTGTAGAAGCAAACCCCATAAAGTTCTCATCCGGATATAATATCTCCGCAATCTTTAGTAGGATTTGATACTTCCTGTTATGTGTCCTACAGTTTATGTAAACACTTCCCACATTCGCATTATATTTTTCCTTTGCCTGAATGAGTTTGTCAATTACATGCTTAACCGTTGCTGTCTTTCCAGTCCCTGTTTTTCCATATATGAAAATATTATTTGGTTTTTTCCCTTTTAGTGAGGGGGCAAGTATCTTCATGATTCTTTCAATCTCTGCTTCCCTATGTGGTAAATGGTCTGGAAGGTAATGTGGTGAGAGGACATTCCTATCCTTAAATATTGTCTCCCTTGACATCTCCCTATCAAAAACGTCCATAGAACCACATCCTTTTATTAATAAGCTATCCCATAATTATGTAAAGTTAGATACTTCCTGTATTAAATACTTGAGGAGGGATACAAATGGTTGAATTCCTTAAAAAGATGTCTTCTAGGTTGGGTGGGACCACTGAAGAAGAGGATATAGAGGACTACCTCGAAACCCTTGGTGTAGAAGAAGAGACATTCGAAGAAGAAGCGGACATGTGGATAAAACCTTTCATGCTGGAGTCTGACGCAGACGTTGACGGTATAAAAGAGGCTTTAACAGACGGAGCAATCGCCCTAGTTAATATTGAACCGCTGTACAAGAGAAACAAGAATAGATTGAAGAGGGCTCTAGATGACATAAAGAAGTTTACATCTAGCATAGATGGAGACATTGTTAGAGTCAGTGAATATAAGATACTAGCAACACCAAAAGGAGTCAAGGTTTACAGGGGCAAGAAGAAAAGGTGAACTAGTTCATGTACCTCGACAACCCCTCTTTATCTGTATCTATTTCTGAGGGAGACTTAGCAGGTATAATAAAGGCAATAATGAAATCTAGACACTGGAGGCAGTTTGAAATCGCCACTGCAAACTTAATTCTAGTGCCTCATTGGTTATTCAACTTTGACATATACTACGAAGCGGATGGAAAACCTCAAACATACTCATCACAAATGGCACTGAATGCTGTCACTGGAGAACTCAATCCAATAATAATTGAGGTCATGAAGGATATACCTGTTCAGATGACAAAGGAGCAACCAGACAAATCTTCGGTCGAAAAGGTTGCAGTAACAAAGGACGAGGCCAAGGAAGTCTCTAAAATAAAGATTGCTGGAGAACTAGGGATCAGCAAAGATACTATAACAACATACGGTTTTAGACTAGTTTACGTCCCTGTATACAGAGTGTGGATAACACTAGGGAGAAAAATCATTAGGCTAGATGTTGATGGTGTTTCAGGCTCCCCGCTAAATGAGAGTAATGTTCCAGAAAAGGAAAGGGGCATAATAGAGATAACGAAGGACACGCTAGAGCAACTAAAAACACCTGAGGGATGGATTGATTATTCAAAAAAAGCCGGGCAGTGGATGGCAGATATAACCAAAGCCACGGGCATAAAGGTCGCCGGTCAATTCAAGAAGGGTGGCGCAGTACACTGGCTATTAACAACAAAACCCGGACAATATACGTTACTAACACTGATTATACTAATCTTGCTGTACCTAGTTCTAAGAAAGTACAACCTAATGAGATAGTTACATAAAAACAGTCACATAAACTCTGTCAAAGAAAATTGTTTAACATTATCACTCTTAAACAAGGAGTCAATATTCCGCTCAACTATTGCCAGCCTCTGGTTCATATAATCAGACAGTCCAAAGTCTTTTGCTATCTTCCGAGACACATCTAAATACTTCCTAACGGAGCCCTCAGAAATAGTGAGCACTATCTTGCCACCACATTTAAGGCAAACTCCCTTCAGGGGTGGACGCCTATACTTAGCATTACAACTCACACACCTAAACTGTTGTTCACCAAATTTCCTCAAGTTGCCGTATATATCGGGCAAAAAGTGAAAGTTTAATATCCTCCTTGCCTCATCCTTCTCATCAACAGCCCGTATTTTCTTACCTAGATTCAACTGGGCATAAACCTTTTCCTCCATCTTCTCAAGCCTGCTGTACGCTGTTCGTGTGTTCCCCTGATTTATATCCGTCGTGTCCAAAGAAAAACCAAAACCATCGTACTGCTTGTCAGTTCCAAGCCTGTCCTTGACAATTTCTAGTCTAGCAGCATCAGGCAAAACAATATTCTGAGACTTTCTATAGAATTCCAGCGGGTACCTTCCAATTACCTCCATCTCATGGACTTGATCATCCACCTGTTTTGGATCTATGGTTTTAGTCAATACGAGTGGCGCGTCCATTTTTCCTCCCCTAGTGGAAGGAAGGAATTTCTTTGAGAAATTCAAAAAGGCATCTAGCGCCAGCATACACGCGTTCTCGTCGCCGTCACAATCTCTCCTAGTTGCTGCGTGGAAGTATGGGTGCGCATACCAAGCGTTAGCCTTCGTAAACCCCAATATTCTACCGAGGACACCTGCACTAGTGTGAGGGGCCAGTCCTATAATCAAATGTCCAACTAGATCCTCCTTCACCTCAGCATTGTAGTATCTGGGCAAACCGTAAAACTTTTCCAGTAGGTTATCAACAAATTGCGCGGCCCTAACTAGATACTCGCCGGCACGCTCAGATAAGATAATATCCTGTGGGAAGAGTTCAACTATCTGATCATCCCTTTCAAGTTTATCTCCCTTATAATCCACTAAATAACCTAACTCCCTGAGCCGCTCTACACTAGTTCCTATCTCCCTTGGCTTAAAATGTGTTAGAGGGAGGTTCGTTGAGTCAAACCTGACCGTGCCATCCTTGAAGACATAAACACCATGCCTAGACCTCAGTATCCCCTTCTCCAGTGGTTCAAAGTATTTTCCGGACGACGTAAGCCCGATTACACCTTTTAATTTGTCTCCTGGTCTGCCCACTTTCTCAATGGCTCTATCAAGCAATTCTTTTAGAGGTACTTGCCTAGATGTGTATACCACACCCCTAACTCCACACCTAGGACAGATTTCCTTATCCAAAACACGACCGCACTTCGGGCATATCCTCAACGGAACAGTCCTACTGCCACACGTGTCGCACTTGTATGAAAACTTAGGCTCATTGCATTTGGGGCAATAAAGATTAACCATTTCTACGTTTATGTTCTTCTCCTCAGAAGCCTTGATTATTGACCTGGTGGAACCGCCAAACCGCCCGATAGGGAACAGAACATGGGCAGGGGGGTTCATCTTCCTCTCCTTTGCCTTTTCAGGTCTACCCATTCTGGCTCCTATGTACGACACCTTGTGAGAGAAAGGCATTATCTTGAATGGTGATAGTTCATTCACAAACTCTATAGGATCTTCAGTGTTGATTCTATCTATGACATCAACAGACTTAGAGATAGACAATGTATCAAATAAAGCCGTGCGGTAAGGTTCATCTATGATAACATAGTCACCATCCAAATGATGAGGAACCAACAACTCTTCAAGGACTCTTTTTTCGCCAGGGGCCTTAAGGTCTCCAGAGGATAGCCACCTAATCAGTCTCTTTAAATCATCCACACTAACATCCGTATACGCAAATATATACCTGGGATGTAGGGGGACACCATATTCCTTTGAGTATCTAACGGCCTCTTCATAACTAACATTAAATGGGTTATTACACTCCCCGCCTGCTTCCTCAAGTTCCTGGACCCACCACTCTTCAACATATGGTGAGGGAACAATAGGGTAATTGCTCTTCAGGAAATCCCCGTATGAAGCAAGCATATCGCCTAAAAACAGTATTTCCACAACATCGTCACGTATTCTCTTTGCTTCATCAACATCATAGACCCATTTGCACGTACCGTTTTTGAGTTTAACAAAAGGTGGGAGTATCCTATCATTTGTTACTAGGGTGCATCCCTTACCTGGTTTTTCAACCTTAAGTTGAGTCCCCATAGCAGGGAACTCATCAAGAACAAACATGGTTGCTGGGTGAACGGCCTTGGTCATCAAGCCAGTGTTCCTAGCCCGCCCATATCTAAGTCTGAATCCTCCAATAGTAGAGGGATATGCGAATATAGGCCTGCCAGCAACAATCTCCTTCAGGTACTTCCAAACCGGCTCCACCTTAATCTCGCCCTTTCCACCTGTATCAATCTTGACTAGTTTGTGAATCCAATTCCAGTCTGACAATTTGAACTTGTCTGCGTACTTGACTAGTTTTTTCGCCTTCTGGGCAATACCCTCAGCGACAACTAGACACATACCACCTCTGACCCTGTTGGTTGGAATCCTATCCAAATCCTTGTACACGTCAACCTCAATCTCTGATGTGGGGTCCCCGCTAACACAAACAGGGCAGTTCCTGACTATGTGCCTAACTTCATCATCTGTTGGCTTGTACTGAAGTCTAGCAACTGCGTTGTGGTACAAATTCACTTCCTCAACGTACCTTTCAACCTCTGTATCCGTGGGCTTGTACCTATCTAAACCTAGCAACCTACGAGTGTAATCTGCAAGAATAACCGAAACTGCTTGAGCAGTCCCTCCTGCCGATCTTATTGGACCAGCGTAGTAAACAGTTAGGTACTCCGTATCATCAAAATTCTTTTCTATGGAAACCTTTGAAATCCCTTCTATAGGCGCAGCAACAACGCCCTCTGTCAGCAGAGCTAAACTCGTCCTTATTGCCTGCTCAGCAAGTTCCTCCTTAGTGCCCTGCTCAAATTTGCCATTCACTATGTCCTCGATTACCTTTAAAGCAACTAGATCTCTGTCCATTGTTTTTGAGTATTCTTTTATGGCAGACGCCACACCCTTTGGACCAACCAAACCCTCAACCCTATCTGCCAAGTCGGCAGCCAGTTTTATTTCAACTTCCGTATCTGGGTCAAGCCCCTTGGCCCTTGCCTGGCTAGCAATTTCATACTCCCTATTTACCCTATCCTCTAGATACTTGAAATAATCCTTCACCCTAGGAGAGGCTGGTAGATCCAATACTCTCACCTTTCTTAAACTTCAATATATTCAGTTTCCTGTTCATCAGTGTGATAACCGGCAATATGCCTGGTGTTGGGTGGTGACCTTGTTTTATCTGGTACGGTGTGATATCCTGCCAAGTACCTGAGTTTACAATAGTAACACCTTTGTAATTTGCGTAACCGTTCTTATGAACATCTGCGAAGTGCATGATGTCTGGAACCCTCTCAATCACAAGATAATCTCTACTCTCTGGGGCAATTGGAGGTTTCTCACCATAGACTGGATGTAAGTGTCGCCTCTTAAGAGCCTCTATTCCCAAGCGCTCTGGATGCGCGTAGTCAAACCCAGAAAGGAACGGAACAAACGAATGGATGCTCTGACCATGGTAAATCAAAACTTCAATGTCATGTATTGATACATAACCTGGAGATCCCAGCATGTGAAAATTCTTGCATGAATAAAGTTCAGGGATTAACTCCTTTGAAATTGCTGGTTGTGGGTCAGCAACCCTGACGGCATCATGGTTGCCTGGTATGACAAAGACTTCAATATACTCTGGAATCTCTTCCATGAATCGCTCAAAGGCCTCGTACTGGTCATATATATCCAGTATGGCCAACTCATTCTCCTGGCCAGGGTATATGCCTATGCCATCAACCAGGTCACCAGCAATAGTTAAGTACTTCACTTTACCAGCCAGGTCTGCTCTAGGCCCCTTGCCATTTAACCAGTCAATGAACTTCCTGAATATCTTTTCTAGGAACAGCCTGCTCCCTATGTGTGTGTCAGATATCATGGCAAGGGCAACATCCTCGTCGCTGGTCTTAATGGATTTTTGAACTATGTCTGGCTGGATTATATCCTTCGCTATAAACAAGTCTCCTCTAGAAAACTTTCCGTCTATGGCAATAACCTCGTCATGCAGCAGTGTAGATGCTACATCCATTAATGGCTCGTCACTCTTCGGAACGAGGACTGTGAGTTGATCTGTGGGATCCTCGACAACTAGCAAGATATGCCCATTCTTTGAATATCTTTTATCTGTCACCATTCCTATTACCCTAACAACCTCCTGGTATCGCCTCTTCTTCAACGTTTCAATGTCTCTAACAGTTGATCCCCTCTGTTTGAGTATGTCTGATATCCTTTCAAACCTGTCCCTAAAGTAATTCACAAAATCAGAGACTTCGCCATCAGAGTTGGATTTTCCAGTCACGTCCAACTCGTCGAATATTTTAACCCTCGGCTCAATGTCCTTTGCAACCGGCTTGAACTCAACAGGGAAAAACGCTTCTATTCTCTCATCCTCATCATCACGTTTAACCAAGTCTACCTTTGCTGTTTCCAACTTGACATCATCAAGAGTCAAAAATTTCTTACCTTCGTTCTTTTCAATAACTGCTTCAGCATAAGAAATAGGATCAGGTCTGCTAGATATGTAGTCCAGTGCCTCTTTAGCAATCATAATCTTACGCTCTGCAAAAAAATCAGAAACATTCATCAATTATCTTTTAGTTGTGGTTGTTTAAAACTCATGTATACTCAAAAGAATATAAA
>JALWQZ010000021.1 GCA_027077895.1 Microcaldota archaeon
TCTTCACTGTGTGTATCTGTCCATTTCTTTGTAAGGGCGTATGTAATAGTTGTTTTCCCATGGTCCACGTGCCCTACCATCCCTATGTTCACTTCTGCCTGGTGAGACTTGTACTTCATTAGATTTCACTCCTTCTTTTCCTCTTCCTTCCCCATAAGTGCGTCAAGTGATTTGCTTCCCTTCTTGACTACCTTTGCGTTTACCTGCACAATATCCTCTGCTATGGTGTTTCCTCTAATGGTCTTTCTCCTTCTCTCGCCCTTTCTTTTTGGGTGAAACCCTGGTCCCTTTGAGAGCAAAATTCTCTTTCTGGATGTACCATGTAGATCTGGCCTCATTGGGAATCCATCCTTGTCACTCCCACCTGTTATGATCATCTCGTACCCAACTAGCCCTATACTGTCTCCCTTTATCTTGTCTCCTATTTTTACACCATACAATACCTTTTCTTGGTTTTTGTCTAGTTCCTTTTGGTATGTTTTCCCAGTTTCTGGATCCGCTAAAACTAATTTCATAATCTATCACTCCTTTGCCTTTTTTCTATATCACGTATCTTTTTTAATAGTTCTACCTCTTTATCCAGACCCTGTTTCTCTAGGGCTGGTATGAGTAGTCTTATTTTTTCAGGGGGTATGTAGGTGTACAGTGTGTCTCCTTCTTTCACGTTTCTTCCTACGTTCGCACCGTCTATGCTCGCTGCTACTTGCATACCTTCCTTTGCTTCGTGTATGTTCTCACCGTTGTCTTGAAGTCCATGCAGTTTTCCAATGATTTCACCGTTTCCGTTTACCAGTTGGACCCCAGGCCTTATTATCCCAGACAACACCTCTACCCCAACTATAGCAGGTTTATTCCTTCTGAATACGTATCCTGGGATTATCCTTATCTCCGCTGGATAAAACTTGGAATTTAGCAACCCAACCTTTTCTTCCTCCCTTTTCTTCTTTATCCATTCTTCGTAATCTTCTATTATCTTGTATATCACGTTGCTCTCAAATATAGGCACATCTAATTTACTTGCTTCTTCTCTTGCTTCTTCTGTTACAGTTGTGTTAAATGCAAATATGACACCGAGGTATTCATCCCTTTGTTTCACAGAGTATGCTTCAGTTACGTCAAATTTTGTGACCTTTCCAATACTGCCAGATTTTACTGGTATTTCTTTATTGGATAAGAGTTTGTTTATCGCCTCTAGGCTCCCTAGCGTATCTGCTTTTACAGTCACACCCTCCTTGTCAGTGCTAAACCCAATTTCTGATAGTTCACTTTTTATTCTGTCTATTGTGCCCTCTGTGTCAGTGTCTACGACAATTATTGTCCCTCCTGGTATTGCTTCATCTAAATTAGGTGCAGCAATCTTTACGCCACATGCTGCCGTAACTTCGTTCACAGATTCAAACTTTTGTTTTGGATCTCTTATCTCAGACAGTGGCCTTGGTTTAAGAAGTGCTCTTACCTTTGTGACGATCGGTCCGTTTACACCTGGGAGGACGATTGTATCACCTGATTTTATCCTGCCTTCATACACTATTACATCAATTGTTTTTCCTAAACCTTGTATCTCTTTTACCTCAAGTATTGACCCAACTCCTGGTTTGTCTATGTCTGTTTCTAGCCTTCTTTCCATGTACTTTTGGGCTAGACCAGATAAGTACAGTAAGAGGTCAGGCACCCCCTCGCCTGTCTTTGCGGAGATGGGAACAATAAGCACTTGTTTTGTGAAATCTTCCACTCTATCAAATCTCTCTGCATTGAACCCAAGTTCGTACAATTTTCCCACTAACTCGTATATTTTTGTCTCAAGTAGCGACTTTGTTTTCTCACTTTGTTTTTTGAGTGTTTCTAGGAAGAAGGCATTTGGGACTGGTTCCCATCCATCAATTACATCAATTTTATTTGCTGCAACGATGAATGGGGTCTTGTATGTTTTTAGGATATCTATAGCTTCTAGTGTTTGTGGCTGTAGTCCCTGGTTTATGTCAATGACCAGAACAGCAATGTCAGCAATACTCCCCCCTCTCTTTCTTAGATTCGTAAATGCCTCATGACCTGGTGTGTCTATAAATAACAGGCCAGGTATTGTCAACTTTATCCCGAGTTTTTCTAGTTTGTTTCCCAGTATCTTCTTCAGCGCGTCACTTGGGACCTCTGTGGCTCCTATATGCTGGGTGATCCTTCCTGCTTCTTTTGATGCTATAGACGTGCCTCTAATGTAGTCTAGTAATGTTGTTTTCCCATGGTCTACATGACCCAAGACCGCTATTATAGGTTGTCTTATCATTTTATCCCCTCAGTTTCCCGAGGTTCACTCTTGCATATTTAGTGTCTTTCAAAATAGTACTCTAACTTTCTGTTCCAATTGAATATCTCATCCTCTTTGAAGAACCTCTTTATTTCTGTCTCTGCTGTTTCCGGTGAATCACTGGCGTGTATCAGGTTTCCGGGCAGGCCTATTGCCAGGTCACCCCTAATGGTTCCAGGTTCGGCTTCCCATGGTCTTGTCGCGCCGACAATTTTCCTCACAACTTCTACTGCGCCTTCGCCCTCTAGGACCATTGCGATTATTGGAGTTGACTTCATGTAGTTCACTATCCCCTGGAAGAATGGCTTGTCTTTTAGGTGTGCGTAGTGTTCATTAAGTATTGCATCATCTAGTTGTAGCATCTTCATACCAACTATCTTTAGCCCCTTGTCTTCTAGCCTGTTTATTATCTTGCCTGCTAGCCCCCTTTCCATCGCGTCGGGTTTTATGAGGATGAGGGTTTTCTCACTCACTGGATCCGCCTCCAGATTCCTTGTTCTTTTGTTGTTTCATTTCTAGTTTTTTCTTTTTCTTCTCTAGTTTCTTTTGCTTCCTCAATTCTCTTCTCTCCTTCTTGCTAGGTCTCTTCTTCTTAGGCTTTTCCTCGACTTGTTCTACCTTTTTCTCCTTCTTCTTTTTACCGAACATTCTAATTTCTTTCTCTTCGTGGTAACTTGATGTCCACTTTATCCTTTGTGGGGACCTTTTCATTTTTAGGTAGTTCTTTTCACACTTGTTAGAGCAGAACGCTAGGTACGACCCATCAGAGAGCACGACGATTTTTCCTGTCCCAGCAGGTATATCCGCTCCACAAAAACTGCATTTCATTTTCTATCACCTTGCTCTTATTGGCCTTGCCTCTGTCTTCGTGTCGAGTAGTATTATGATATCTCCTGCTTTGATAGGCCCTTTTACGTTCCTTCTTAATATTCTTCCTTTGTCTGGGCCATCTAGTATCTTACACATAACCTGGTGTATTTCTCCGTAGACACCTGTTCTTCCCAGTACCTCGACTACCTCAGCGGGTACTCCTTCTTCCAACATGATTTAACACCTCATTTCTCCTTATTGAGTTCCTCTAGTTTGTCAACTATTGTTTTTATTAAGTCCTTTGCATCTCCCTCTTCCAGTATTGCTATGGATGAAGTTGGTACCTTTATCCCAGCGGCCTTGCCTAGTTCGGCTTTTGATGGCACGGTTACGTATGGTACCTTCTTTTCTTCTGAGAGTAGTGGCAAGTGCATTGTTATTTCCTTTGGTGAAACGTCTCCTGCTATAACAACGAATTTTGCTTTTTCCCTTTCTAGTGCCTTTGTTGTTTCATTCACACCTTTTTTTACTTTTCCGGTTTTAGCAGCAATCTCAACTGCTTTGTACACGTCTGCAACCAAACTTTCTGGTATCTCCATTTTACTCACCTCCAATTTTCATCGGATCATTGTGGGTTTATAGCCCGCCTGAATCGAAAGGCCGATGCGCCGACCTGCGGGCGGACACAGGTTCACCTTCCGGTGATTGGAGCCAAGGCCCCAAATAGCCCCGCCCGGATTCGAACCGGGGTCGCGGGGTCCAGAGCCCCGCATGCTTGGCCGCTACACCACGGGGCTTTTGAATATCACACTCGCATAACCAACGCCTAAAACGTCACCTGTGACGTCGCTTGATGTGCTGTAGGCGAGCAATTCTCCCTCTGTTGCACCTCTTCTCCTAGCAAATGACATGGCAGCCGTGGCAGGTCCGTATCCACATGCACTCACACCGGATGCAATTCGCTTGTAAAACTCTACTGCATCCATCTTCACTAAAGCCTCTAATGCCCAGAGATCCTTCTTCCTTCCTTCGTCCACTGGGACGTAGTGACTCATATCACTTGAGCCTATAACCACCGTGTTCTGATCTGCGATATCTGCAATTTTCTCGCCCAACTCAATTGCTAAATCCATGTCCTGTGGCCCCATCATTATTGGCAGTATTTTGACATTTCCAATGAAATACTTGATGAATGGTAATTGCACCTCAATTGAGTGTTCTTGCCTGTGCGCTTCTTTGTCTGTGTATGCAAACGGCAGTTCTTCAATTAATCTGTTTGCCAGGTTGCTGTCCACTTCTAAACTTCCCATAGGGGTTTCCCAATTTCCTGAATCGTAGACTGCTACCTCACTGTTCACTGTTGCTAGGCCAACATGGTCTGGCCCTATGATCACGATGGTTTTTGGTTTTGTGTTTCTTATTGCTTTGTACGTGTGTGTTGCGACTCTCCCGGAATAGACATACCCTGCATGGGGAGCGACCCCTGATACTGCATGGGTTTTTATATCTGGAACATCCTCATCGAATGATTTTAGTAGTTTTTTCAGTTCTTCCTCGCTGTCAGGGTAGAACGTACCCGCGACAGCAGGCTTTCTCATTTTTTGGTCACCATCTCAAATTCTTCAACTGGCACTTTGAATTCTGCTCTATCCTTTATTGCTCCTCTTTTTAGGAGTATCTCTCTTGCTAGTATCCAGTATGCTAGGGCGAGGCTCTTTTTCCCTTTGTTGTTTATAGGTATAGCCAAGTCAACATTCTTTAGGCTGTTGTTTGTGTCTACCATCGCCACGACAGGTATTCTAGCATCGGTTGCTTCTATTATTGCTTGCCTATCAACAGTCGGGTCTGAGACTAACATAACATCTACTTCTGTGTATCTAGGATTGTTGGGGTTTGTTAGTGTTCCAGGTATGAATCTCTTTATTATTGCCTTCGCACCTATCAGTTCTGCGAACTTCTTTGCGGGTTTTCTCGCGTAGAGCCTGCCAGCGACGACAAGCACTTTATCTGGTTCGTATCTAGACAGGAATTCTGCTGCCAACCTCAATCTCTCATCAATTGTTTTAACATCTATTATATGAAGACCGTCCTGTCTTGTTTTATAGGTGAACCTTCTCATATCACCGTTTTTGAATTGTGAACCTATGTGTACACCTGCTTTTAGATACTCATCCAGTGGGACTAGCATATCGTTGGTTGGCTTATCGGTTGCTTTTTCTATCTTGTTGGGTCTAGACCTTGTAACTCTCCTCTTTCTTACAATCCTCTTTTTCCTCATTGGCTTTTTTGACGCTTTAGGTGCGACCATATCTTTCACCTCTCAAAAGAGTGGGGCCGCCGAGACTTTCGGCATTTTCGAACTCGGGTCACCAGCACCCCAAGCTGGGAGGATAACCTGGCTACCCTACGGCCCCACTAAACACGCTTGTACGGAGCCACTATATCCATCATTTCTACGTGGCTCAGGAACATTCTTCTACAGCAATACCTGTGGTATCCCAGTTGGTCTAGGACTTTTTCAGGGTCTTCGCCTGATTTTACCTTCTCTATAAACTTGTCCCAGTCCTTTCCTATCACATTACCACAGGTTAAGCATCTAACGGGGAATTTCATCAAACCACCCTCATCTGTATGATTTTTGGAACCTTGCTCTAGCGCCTTTGTGCATGAATTTCTTTGGTTCCTTCCTTCTAACATCATCGACTAGTAAGGACCTGTCATAGTTTAGATACGCATTTTTGAGTTCCTCGCTATCTGTGATTTCAACAATACCCTTTGCAACTGCAGTTTTGATTGCCTCTGCCTGGCCTACTATCCCTCCACCTTTGACATTTACATCAATGTCCAATTTGTTTATCTTGTCCTCACCTAGCACGTCCATTGCAATCCATAATGGCGTCATTATCTCATTTCTGACTATCTCTGGTTCGTATAACTCCGCGGGCTTTTTGTTTATCTTGTACGAACCGTGTCCTGTCGCTAGTTTTATCCTTGCCCTAGCAATTGCAGTTTTTTTCTTGCCTTTTGTCAGCACAACCTTCTCTTTTGACTTCCTCTTTGTTGCCATTCATATCACCTTCTGTTGTGGGGGGTCCACCCCAGTCTAGTTGATAATTCTTCGATTGTGATATAATCCCCCTTCTTTGGTATGTTTATATCCATCTTTTCTGATTTTCCTTCATACTCTTTTGGTACCATCATGTATACCTTTAGGTTCCTCAACATCTGCTTCCCTCGGCTAGTCTTTGGGAGCATGCCCTTTATTGTTCTTTTAACTAGCATGTCGGGTCTCCTTGGGAATTTTGGACCTTTCCTTGGATTGGCTAGGTCGGCCCTGTCAACTCTTTGTTTGTACTTTTCGTAAATATCATCTGGATTCCCGCTTATTATTGCCTTTTCGGCATTAACTATAACTACTCTCTCCCCTTTCATTAACTCCCTCGCAACCTCTGATGCGAGCCTTCCAAGTATTGCCATGTCCGCGTCTATGACCTTCATACAATCACCCTAATATCCTGACATTCTTGCCATCGGGGTACTTTTTTGCTAGTTCTTCGAGGGTTAAGCATTCCCCCTTGGCATTTTCTATCTTTTCCTTTGCTGATTTTGAGAATGAAATGGCACCAATGACTACCTTGTGATCTATGCTCCCGTAGCCAAGCACCTTTCCAGGTACAACTACAACTTCATTGGCCTTTGTTGCCCTATTTATTCTAGATATATTCACTTCCCCTAGGTTTTGTCTAGGACTAGTTATTCTTTCTGCTATTACCTTCCAGACTTTACCAGGATTCTTTCTTATCCTCGATGCTGTTATTTCTCTCCATGTGCTCTTTTTCTTATGCAATGACATCTTCATCACCTGTTTTCCCCCTATGCGGGGGACGGGATTTGAACCCGCGCAGGCCTACGCCACAGGACCCTCAATCATGCCCGTTTGGCCAGGCTCCGGCACCCCCGCGCAGGTTTTTATTTTTTTGTGTATTCGTTAATATCATTTCCCATTTGCTTTGCCTTTGAAATCAAAATCTTTATTGCCGCGTTGAGTACTTCCTT
>JALWQZ010000022.1 GCA_027077895.1 Microcaldota archaeon
CTGTACCATTATTCAATGCATAGTCATTCCAAACGCCCTTTGTTGGGACGTTGACTGCGCCTTGCGCCTGTATTGTGACGCTACCGTGTGTTGTGGCAGTCAATGTCTTTGTGCCACCAGCAACATATGCCTTGCTTGCAATCGCTGCAGCCAAGTTAGCTGCTGCTATACCGTCAGATATCTTCGCGTTGCTACCAACGACGATCTGAACTATTGGGTTCCCATTTGCGTCGTAAACCCAGTTCTTGCTTATGTCTGGGCATGCACCAAAGGCTGTACCAAGTGCAAGCCCGAGCATAGCTGCTCCTGCCGCCACAGCAGCTATTCTCTTTGCATTCAAAGATCTCATCTCTCCTTCACCTCACATATTTTGCTATCTATAAAGATCTATCTAGAGATAGCATCCTAGCTATCCCATAGAGTATAAACCATTAACTCATTTATAAACCTTTCGCTTTTTACGGCATTTAACGGCATTTACGGAATCACCTAGCGGTTAATTTCCATCCTTGTTAACCTTGAGCACGATGTTCTTCTTACCGCCGATAGCCCCCAGTTTCCTATTCAACTCAAATATAATCTGTGTATATGAATGGACTGCCTCAACAACATCCATCAGCACAGCCTGGCCCTCACTAGCCTTCACCTCAAACCTGGGCGGGTCAATCAACTCCACAGAGGTAGGCCCGTAGGTCAATATCATATAAACCACATCATGGAAGGTTCTAGCCACTATCTCGGCCTCAAACATACTAGTGAACACTCCTTCGTTTTCGAGTATCTCCTCAACATTCAAATCGACAACCTCAAACCTGGGATCCGCCTTGAACTTTTCAACAATCTCATTGAATGCCTTTTCCAATGCCACCTTATTCTCGGACATCCCCTCAAATATGGCGTAAACCCTGAACTTGTATTCCTCTGGATTGAGAGTCTCCTTCTGCTCTAGTCCCTTCCTAACGGCCTCAATAACCCTATACTTGTCCTTGTACATCCTAACTATTCCATACTTCATAAGGCCATCTATTGCCTCCTTTACCTTAGCCTCATCTAGTCCAGTGTCTTCAACTATCTCCTTTACGTCCTTCGGCCCAGATATCAGAGACTTGGCAACTAGCGCCTGCTCATCTGTTATCTTCATATAACCACCGGGTAGTATTTCCTAGATACACAAATATATATAATAATAGGCCTAACTCATTTATGAATTCCACGCTAGTAAACCAAACACTAACAGGATTCAGTATAGGCTCTGTGAACGGCATAATAATCGCCATCGTGGGTATACTCCTGATTCTTGTGGCAGGGTACATCGTTTACAAGATATTGAAAAACCTCATAGCAAACGCCATAATAGGTGGCCTAGGCCTTCTAGCATTGTACTACCTGGGACCTATCGTAGGAATCCCAATCAAACTCAACCTAACAAATATAATAATAAGTGTGATTGCGGGTCTACCTGGCCTAGTTATCGTCATCCTCCTCTCTGTCCTGCACCTTTAAATTAACTCAATCAATCTCTCGGAGATAGATATGATCAATTTGGCATCATCAAACTCCATGCTCCCTTGAGAAAAACCATACCTGTGCAATTCGTTTAAATATCTAATCATTGAAGGGACAGATATCCTTGTTTTCTTGGACAGTTCTGCTGCATAAACTCCTTCCTTGGAGATTCAAAAAACTCTGACAACACTTGGAGTAATTTAATTTTTTGAAATAAAAGTTTCATAAATTTAGTTTGTATTTCAAATATTTAGATCTTCACTATGTTTTAACTTTAACATTTCCTTATCCCAAACACCTGCAATCTTCTCACCGCACTTAGGGCATCTACCGTCAGGTGTTAAGTTCATTTTTGTGACCTGAAAACCATGCCTTTCTATCAATAATTCTCCACAGTTTGGGCAATAGGTATTCTCGTAAGGATCGCCCGGGGCAACGTTGCCTATATAAACGTAGTGTAGCCCTTCTTCCAGCGCCTTTTCTCTAGCCTTAACCAACGTTTCCCTAGGTGTCGGTGGCCTGTCAACCATCTTGTAGTCTGGGTGGAAGGCAGTGAAATGCAGAGGCATGTCCTTGTCTGTCTTTTTGACGAAGTCAATTATGCTTTCTATTGTCTCATCATCGTCATTCAGCCTAGGTATAACTAGATTCGTTACCTCGACCCAGATGCCCAGTTTCTTGGCATATTTAATCGTGTCCAGGACAGGTTTTAGGTGAACCCCTCCCATGTATTTCAGGTACATGTTCTCATTCCCTTTCACATCGACGTTCATCCCGTGCAGGTAGGGGCTTATCTTCTTCAAGGCCTTCTTTGTCATGTAGCCGTTCGTGATAAACACATTCGCTAGACCATTCTCCACTGCTAGTTTGCTAGTATCATATGCCAGTTCAAAGAAAACAGTTGGTTCCACGTAGGTATATGCTATGGTTGACGACCCAGTACGCTTTGCCAAGGAGACAATGTCCTCTGGCATTAACTGGACGCTGGGAACGTCTCCTGGGCTTGCCTGGCTTATTGACCAATTCTGGCACCACTCACAGAAATAATTGCATCCAACCGTCGCAATGCTGAAGGCAGAGGTCCCAGGGAGAAAATGGAATAATGGCTTTTTCTCTATCGGGTCCACTGCATAGGAAACTACATCCCCATAAACCAGAGTGTAGAGCTTTCCATCAATGTTCTTTCTGACTCTACAAACACCAGTCTGGCCATCGTCCAAAATACATTTTCTATTGCACAACTCACACTGGACCTTCTTCCCATCCAGTTTCTTCCAGAGCATTGCTTCGTGGAGCATATATAAATTAGAGAATTAGTTGTTTTTATCTCACATCTCGAATGGATGTTTTTTCTTTTCCAGTTTTTGTTCACAATATGTTTCACTTATCCCTGTTTCACTTATCTCCATTTTTTACATACTTAAATAAGACAATTGAAAGGATGGTACTTATCTTCTCCTAAGACGGCCCTTGGCTCGCCTCTTTGGTTCATATCTCTCCTTAACAATCTTATCTATTTCTTTGTCCAAAACGTTCATCAAACTCTTAAACTGGCCATATCTCCAGGCAGGAATAGTGAAAACATGGGGAGATGGGCTTATTGTATACCCTTTCTTCTTCTCTTGCTTGCTTACCACGTCTATCCCATAAAGAACAGGGCCATTGACTTCCTCCCCTGTCTTTTTGTTCGTCGGTTTTGTGATGTACGTAACCCCCAAAAATGTGGGCTTATCCATAGTGATTATTTTCTCAGTCTTAAACAGTTTTGCCTTTTTCCAGACAGCGCTGTTCTTTTCTCTTATGAGAGACTTGCCCTTTGGTGCGTGCTGAATACCAACAACTAGGAACTTTTTTGCTATTCCCCTAGAAACTAGCATTCTATAGTTTTCCTTCAACGCACCGCCGTGGACAACCTCGTCTAGCAAAAGGACCTTGTTAAACTGTGGATAATTTAACCTAGAGAATTTCTCAACCTGCGATACTAAATCAGACACCTCTTCAACTTCGCCCGCGTCAATAAGATGTTTAACCAGTTTACCAACCTGACTGGACTTAGAATTTATAGACCCCAAATGCTTCTTCACATCATCTAACGTTTTGTATCTCTTCAGTTCATTTATCGCGTTTAGGTTGCTGTAGTTCCTACCGACTATCTTCCCAATTAACCTTCTGAGTTTGTCACCGGTATTCGGAGGGGAGATTATGAATGGATGGTAATCCCTCAGTTCTGGGTTGTACTTTTTCATGTGGTACAAAGCTAGTTGGACACCCTTAACCAGTGGCAAGGAACCCCTCAATGGTGCGATTATCGTGTCTGGTTTTTCCTTAGCGATGTAACCAGCAGCATCAACCAGCGCTCTAGCAAAACTCTTTAATTCCTTCTCCGTGTAGGGCCTCCTCTCAAGTTTGGGATAGATCCCCGATTTTATGTACTTGTTATACAAACGCTCAAACCCGGTTGGCTTCTTGGACTTTCCCATGAAGAAAGATAATGATGACAGGATATATAATATATCCGCGAAAATTAACTAGTGACTAGTGAATAACACTTTTAAACAGGAAATACCAAAACTTCCTTGTGGCTGGGGTAGTGTAGCCTGGTTAGCACAGGGGACTGTGGATCCCCTAGCCCGGGTTCAAATCCCGGCCCCGGCCCCTTGGAGAAATACCTAATCCTGCGTTTCACCGCAACAAAAATATACTCCTCTTATTATAAACAACACCATGCGAAGATTAACTCTAGCGATACTCCTAGTGCTAGTCCTAGGTCTAGTAGGGACCACGCTAGCAGAGTACCAATACGCCCCGCTTAAAAACGTTTTAAGCACGCACAATTCATGCGTAGCCACTTCCCCAAGTTCAGAGTGCAAGGGCGCAGTCACGGTAACCGACCATGGTATAAGTATAGACTATGCGAGGATAGGAGCGATAGTTGGGCTATTGATAATCGGCGCCTACCTTCTAAAAAAGGGGATGTACAAGTACAGGGTCTGGCTCTTGATTGCATCAGTAGTAATCCTCGGATTTATTCTGCCAACGTGCACGTGTGACTTTGTCTTGATGCAGACTGTATTCGGAATCCTGCTCGGCAAGGTCGCATTGATGGCGGGATTATCATTGCTCATACTGTTTCTAGTTATAAGTGCATTCACCCTCGTATTTGGTAGGTATTATTGTGGTTGGATCTGTCCCCTAGGGGCGGTGCAGGAACTAGCAAACAAACTGACTAGGATAGAGGTCCTCAGTTACAAATGGAAAAGAAGGCTTAGATGGATTAGGCCAGTCATGCTAGTCCTAGCCTTCCTAGCAGTCGCAGTTGAGGTCTGGATTCCGGGCCCTACGATAAATTGGTACAAGTACAAGCACCCACTCATACTAGGTTTAACACTCGCGCTGATAGCCATTAGCCTATTCACATACAGGCCTTGGTGTAACTACTTCTGCCCCTTCGGGTACTTCCTGTCCTTCCTCCACAGAATCGCACCGTACAGGATCAGGCTAGTTGGTGAGTGTAAGAAGTGCAACCTATGCGGGGAAGCGTGCAAGAACGCCGCAATGTACAACGGAAAAATAGACGAATCTTTGTGCATAGAATGTGGAGACTGTGTAAATGCCTGCCCGTTGAAGTCGTTGAGGTACTCTAGGAACATAAAAATAGAGTTAAAGACGCCAGAAAAACGGTGAACTCAGATGATAGAGCACAAGGTAAAAAAATTCTACACCGAGTATGGAATCAAAGAGTGGAGGCGGCTAGTAAAGGACCCATTCCATCAACTAGAGTGGAAGACAAGTTGGCTCTATCTGGATAGGTACTTACCTAGGAAGGGGACCATACTAGACGCAGGAGGAGGCCCTGGGAGATACACAATAGAACTAGCGAAGAGAGGATACAAAGTGGTGCTCCTAGACCTAGTCCCCAAGTTTCTAGATATTGCAAAAAGAAACGCCAAGAAGGCAGGTGTGCTAGACAGGATAGAATTTGTAGAGGGGACGGTGGAGGACCTGCCCTTTGATGATAACACATTTGACGCAGTCCTTTCCCTAGGTGGTGTGTTGAGTCACTTGGTCAAAAAGGAGAAAAGACTGAGGGCCGCAGATGAATTAACTAGGGTGCTAAAACCAGGCAAGCCATTATTCATTTCAGTCATAGGAAGAATCCACGTATCAATGCTGGCAACTATAAAACCAGGGTACCACGACGATATGATAAATCACCCGAGGGCGTTCATGAAATACTGCGTCCAAGGGGATTATTACGGAAACTTTGGATTCACACCTGTCCATTTATACGACGTAGACGAACTGGAAAACGAATTTAATGATAAAATAGAGGTATTGAAGATGGTCGGGCTAGAGGGCGTATTTTCTCCCAACCCAAAGGCATACAACAGAATGTACAAAAACAAACCAGAAACAAGGGATATATTGTGGAAACTTCATCTCGCAACATGTGAGGATAAATGCGTCGTGGCAACAAGCCAACATTTCATGCTCATAGGAAAAAAGTGATGACATGCGAATAAAAGAAACGAACCGGATACTCCCGGGAGTGACTCAATTCAGGATAAAGACGAATTATTTAACCACGAACAATTACCTACTGGACTTTGGGAAGAAAGCATTGATAGATGCTAGTTTTGCACCAGATGAACCAGTGGATATAGTCATTCTAACGCATTGTCACTGGGATCACATTTATTCTCTAGGCGAACTAGTGGAAGAGCATGAGCCTGTTGTGATGGTTGGATGGAGAGATACAGAAGACATAGAAAAGATAACAGAGAAGGTTATTCCTGAACACTCTGACAAGGAATTAAAGCCTGTGAAGGTTGACAAAAGGTTGAAAGAGGGAGACAAGATTGACCTGGGCAACCTAGTTCTAGAAGTCCTAGAAACGCCAGGCCACACAGAAGGCTCGATAAGTTTGTGGAACGAAGAAAAAGGCCTGCTGTTCACCGGAGACACTCTGTTCAACGGCGCTGTTGGCAGGTGGGACTTGCCCAGTGGAAACGAAGAAATGCTTTGGGAAAGCGTTAGACGATTAGAAGCTTTGCCCTACAAGTACCTGCTTCCAGGACATGGAAGGCCGTTGATCAAGTAATTGCTCGTCGCGGTCCGTTTTAATTTCTAAAAATGGGGTGACCAACTAGGGGTAGGCTGGTACATAGAAATATAAAAGAAGGGAGTATAATCTCTCTATATGAAGCATAGTATGATTCCTGTGGTGTTATCCATTATTTTAATCGTCTCTATCTCATTTGCCGATGGAGTGCCTTATGTCAACCAAGAGATCCCAAAGATACCTCAAACTGCCCAAGTAGCATACATCAACTGGAATAAAAATTACTATGACGCGTATTTGTATGTCAACGTTGGGCCTACAAATTCAGATTTCTATTGGATAATCCCCTTTGACAGGAAACCTATAAACGTTCAATTAGTCAATTCATCCGGAGAGGATTTCCAGAAGAAAATAGACTTCTTTGTTAATAGAGTACAAAAAGTTGAGAATGAAAGATTTCTATTAGATGACGCGTTCAATAAGCAGAAATGGGTCCTAATTACGAATCCAATCATGATCGCTCCTGACATAATCTATGCTTTTATGTTTATGGGTTTAGGTTCCTTTGGTAT
>JALWQZ010000023.1 GCA_027077895.1 Microcaldota archaeon
TTACAAATGAGAATGTCCCAGAATACCCAGGTTACACCCTAATAATCGGGCTGATACTGGCAGCAATCGGTGCTTATTACATATCTAAGAGGTCATAGAATTCGTCGGGTAGTAGGACTGGCCTCTTGTAATTTTTCCAGTCGTCTATGACTATCCTAGGGCATGCAGTTATCACGTATGCATCAAAGCCTAGGTAGTCCAGGTTATCTGGTGTTATTAGATCCAGAATTATTTGAGTAGAGTCAAAACCCTGTTTTTTAGCCATTTTCACCAATTTTTCAGCAATTTCTGGGAAGTACTGACCTGGTTTTGTACTTAGAACTACCCCAAACGATTTTGCATTCATCGCCTTTGATATGCGCAGGGACCTCTCCTTGAGCAGTTTATCTCCTGTAAGGACTTGCATTTCCATCGAGAATGGGTCTATTGCATATACTTTTTTTCCTGTTTGATAAGCCACCATCAACGGGTGGAAAACGCCAGAGCCAATGTAGACAAATGAATCTACTTTGTCTTTTATACTCAATGCAGCCCCAGCATCGCATCCCAGAACCTGCCCAGGATATGTCGTCCTAACTCCCTTTCCGATAAATACTTCTTTTCCATGTTTTTCCAGCATCTCCTTGACTTTGCCCACAAATCCAATGTGCTGGACAGTTGTCGCCAATCCTACCCTTTCCTCGTTTATACCTGATATCCTCTCCTCTACGGCAGTGCTAGGGTCTATGTCATATCTATACTCCCAGTACACCACTGGCTCTAGGTTTAGCATTCTAGAGTGACCTACATGCAGGGTGATTGCATTATCCAGAAATCTCAAATCACATGCGCCAAAGCAAGGGTCAGCAGAGATGATCGGCTCGAACCCGAGAGAATTTAGTTCGTCAGAAATAGCCTTCGCCTTTGGTTTGAGGCCCTCTGGGAGTTGGACTAGGACGCGCCTAGTTCCATACTCCTTGGACTTGTTTTCAAGTTCTTCAATTACTCTTTGCGGTAGCAAGTTCAACTACCTCAACCTTGTATCTCAACGGCAGTTTGGGGGTGACAGATTTCATTATCTGTCTGGCTTTCTCTGCTGCTTTGTCTGTCATAACAAATACACTGACAATCGTCTGTCCCTTATCAACCTGGGCTGCCCTACCTATTGGCCTCCCAAAAGCGTGCTTCATACCAGTCTGCAATCTATCCGCACCTGCACCGCTTAGCAATGCATTTTCCCTCATGACGTGGTGTGGATAAATCCTAATCTTCAACCAATAATTCTCCTTACCAAATGCCTTATCCAATTTCTTGTTTAGGAATATTCTTATTGATTCCAATGCATTGTGCCTTATCTGAACTGGCTGCACTGCAACCAACCTGACCTCGTATTTGTACGGTTTCTTCGGATTACCCAAATCAAATATCCTGATCCTAGGATCTGGAACACCTTTGACCAAAGCCTTGTTGACTCTTCTCTTTGCTGTCCTAGTGTACGGTCTCTCGACCTTTCTATAACACCTTGCAGGTCTTAGTCCCATATCTATCCCTCCGATTAATAATGAAGTCCACAAAAAGGCATAAAGTTATTGGACCCTTCATTTAAAAACCTTTTGTATAACACCCATGTTTGCCACTTGGGAAGTGTTGTATATACCCTTGCTACGCGTTTAGGGATGATTCTTATGTCATAGTTAATGACAAGAAAAAAAGAAGAAACCCTGGGAAGACGAAGGCTATGAAGGCGATGAGGATGGGGGCTACCACGAAGACGGTGAGGATTAATGTATAACCTATTAACCCCTAATCTCTTGCCCCATCATGCTTAAATTTCTGTGCGTCTAAAACAGAAATATGCAACCATGGGTTATAAAGTATCAGCCGACTAGGCTAGAGGATGTTGCCGGGAACAAGGAGGCTTTAAAGAGAATAGACCTATGGTTCAAGACATGGAAACCTGGGAAGAAGGCCTTGCTCCTAGTTGGTCCACCAGGGGTTGGTAAGACCACTGCTGCTGTGGCACTAGCCAAAGAGCATGGGCTAGACCTTCTTGAAATGAATGCCAGCGATACCAGGAATAAAGCAGGTGTCAGTAGGATAGTTGGTCTTGCCAGCCAGTACGGAAGTTTGTTCTCAAGTGGTAGGTTGATATTGATAGACGAAGTTGATGGGATGAATAGGTATGACCGGGGAGGGACAACTGAGTTGGTTAAGATACTGAAGCAGTCCCAGTATCCCATAATACTAACAGCCAATGATGATTATGCTACACCCGTTAGGGCTATAAAGCAATACGTTGAGGTTGTTAAGTTCAAGAAGGTAAATTCACTGACTATAAAGTCTGTCCTTAAACGGATTGCATCGGCCGAGGGTATAGACGTTGATGAATCTATCGTTGATAAAATCGCTAAGAACGCGGATGGGGACTTAAAATCCGCAATAAATGACCTTCAGGCTGTATCTGAAGGTGAGAAAAAAGTTGGTGAGTCAGCAGGTAACCTGTTGTTTGCTAGAGATCGACAGCAAGATGTGTTCCAGGCTTTGAAGATAATATTCAAGACAGAGAGTTTTAAAACAGCCAAATCAGCAGTTATGAACTTGGACCTTGATCCAGACATGCTGAAGGCGTGGATAGACGAAAACATATCTAATGAATATGAAAACATGGAGGAGGTGGCTGAGGCCTATTACTGGTTATCTAGGGCAGACATATTCTCTGGCAGGATAATCAGGAGGCAGAACTGGAGTTTGCTCTCTTATGTCCTAGATTTTATGACTGCAGGTGTTGCCTTGTCTAAGAATAAGATGTATCGCAAGTTTACTAGATACCAATTCCCACAGTCAATAATGTATCTATCTAGAACTAAAGCCACTCGCCAGATTGAGTATTCCCTTGCTAGGAAGATAGGTGCGAAGATACATGCTAGCCAGAACGAGGTCATGACGGAGTACTTGCCGTATATCCGGGAAATGGTAAGACTAGGCAAACTCAATGTATCCAGGTTTTCTGAGTACTTTGACCTGTCTGATAGTGAAATTTCGTTGTTGAGGGATTAGGATGTTGGTGGCTTTTCCGGTTGATGAGAATGATGGATTGGGTTCTAGAATCTCTGACCATTTTGGGAGAGCCACTGGGTTTCTGCTGTTTGACACAGAATCTGAAAACGTTAAGTATGTGGATGCACCCACTCATGCCTTCGGTTCGTTTCCACAGTTTCTAGGCGATCTGGGAGTCAACGCCCTGGTTTGCAATAACATTGGGGATAAGGCTAGAGAACTTATAGGTAATCTAGGTATAACTGTGTTCTCCCAGTTTAGTGGAAAGGTCAGCGATGCTCTTGAGCATTTGATGCCTAAATTCGAGGAGATTGACAAACAGATTAGAGAAGAGGAAGAGCGCAAGAAAGCACAAGCACTTGCTTTACAACGCTCAATTGAAAGACACTTAACGTACACTATCATTGCACTCGATGGCAGTTTTTTGGTTATTGTTAAACTGGATGAAGAAAATTTTGTCCTAGTTGATTTGGATGGTGAAGGGTGCAATATGAGTTATGCCTCTTTTTCTGGTGAGGTGGATTCAGACGATAGCAAGGATAAGTACCTTGCACTGAGATTTAGGTACACGCGTTTTCTAGGTAAGCAGGAGGTCTCGGTTGAATCAAATGAAGGAGTGGTGAAGGTAGGAACATATCTGTTTGAAATTAGAGAGGAAGAGAAGTGTGAGGTACCAGACAAGGTTATGAATGCCCTTTCAGGATTAGACAAAGATGTGGAATCAACTGGCGTAAAAGACAGATTAAAGGCGATAAACGATTGGCTCTATGAACTAGTTCATTCAAGAGAGCATGAATAAATCCATCTATCTAAACTCTTGTGAACTCTAATATGCAGTTTGGTTTTAATTTTCCATTTGGCATTTTCTAGCATATCGTCCATCTCGATTGGCCCGACTATTACTAGGTTACTGGTGTGCTCTCTAAATTTCTTAATTGCTCTAGGATAGAACTCGTTTATCCCTGACTCCATCATAGAACTCCTACCGTACGGCATATCGGTTACTATTGCATCGTAGCGCCCTCCCCTCCATTCGAAGAAATTGGCGTTCACAACATTTCCATCTACACCATAGTACTCTATGTTTCTTTTAGCGCCACTTGCCCACCTCTGATTGAGTTCTACACCTGTAGGTTTTATCCCCATTAGCCCTGCTTCTATCAAGATCCCACCGACACCACAGAATGGATCTAGTAAGGTTTGGCCTGGCTTTACTCCAGATAGGTTTATTAGGAATCTTGCCAGTTTGGGTTTCAGGCTAGTTGGATGAAAAACTGGTCTTCTCTGTGGATGCCTTATGGCATAATCCTTTGGGTCGTTTTTCCAAATTCTCCTCCCTATTAATGTCTCATCGTTTATCACAATTAGGTCGAATACTATCCTGGGATTATCTAGATTCGGATGCCCATGGATGCTGTTTGCGAATGTCTCCTTTATCTCTTGTGAATCTACTTTGGAATTGAATTTCCAAACGACTGGTTTAAACCCATCGTAAACTTCTCTGAACCTGTCTAATCTCCTTATCTGGGAGATGTCTCTAATGCTTCCCCTCCATACTACTCTAGTCCCTACCTTTGCGTATGCCAGTCGCCGGATGAAATTTTCACCACAATCGTCAGATACAACCACTCTCTCACTAACCTTTTCGAATCCACACTTGTACGAACTAGCCAACGCTCTGAATTCTTCCTTGCCTAGTTCTCCATCTAGTTCACCACTGAGTACAACCGCAAGCACAAATGTTTTATTAAACTCTTGACCATAAATATGTAGCGTTTTCTAGGTGATTGCATGGCAACACGTACCAGGAAAAAAACTAAGTCAAAAAAGAAAGTGAGAGGGAAGAATGTGGCATCTAAGGCAGTTGATAAGGACTATCCTAGTTTAGACCTTGATATCAAAACAACGAAAGATTTGTCCGTGCCACCAAAACTTATCGACCAAATAATAGGGCAAGATTATGCTGTTGACATTGTTAAAAAGGCAGCAAAGCAGAGGAGGAATGTTTTTCTCCTTGGCGACCCTGGTACCGGGAAGTCCATGCTCGCCCAGGCAATGGCTCAACTGTTGCCTGTGACCGAACTAGAAGATATTCTGGTCTATCCAAATCCAATGGACTCGAACACGCCTAAGATACGGGTTGTCCCGGCGGGTGAGGGAAGAAAGATTGTCGAGAAGGAGAGAACTAAAGAATTGGCGGAGTCTGCCAATTCTAGGTTCATATCTAGTTTGATTCTTCTCTTCTTGTTGATGATTCCATGGTTCTTTTTGTACATGGGTTGGATGTCAGAGATCATGGCCGCTGCTTCTCTAGTTGTGGCTGGTCTCTTGGGCATGGGGATAATATTATCCACCCAAGTAAAGGGGACCAACCCAGAGAAGAGTATGGCACCAAAGTTATTGATTGACAATTACGATAAGAAGACGGCACCATTTGTTGATGCTACAGGCGCTAGGGCAGGCGCATTGCTAGGGGATGTTAAACATGATCCTCTACAGTCTGCTGGGCTAGGTACACCCCCACATGTTAGGGTCGTTCCAGGCATGATTCATAGAGCCCATAAGGGAGTTCTTTTTATAGATGAAATTGCCACACTTAGCCCAAAGTCTCAGCAGGACTTGTTGACTGCGATGCAAGAAAAGAAGTTCCCGATAACAGGGCAGAGTGAACTTAGCAGTGGAGCGATGGTTAGAACAGAGCCGGTCCCATGTGATTTTATACTTGTTGCAGCAGGTAATGAGATTGATCTTCAAAAAATGCACCCAGCATTAAGATCAAGGATTAGAGGATACGGGTATGAGATCTATTTGAACAATACAATGCCAGATACTCCTGAGAATAGAAGGAAGTTAGCAAGGTTTGTTGCTCAGGAAGTTATCAAGGATGGTAAGATACCCCACTTTACCAAGGAAGCAGTTGAGTTAATAATTCTAGAGGCGAAGAAGAGAGCAGGCAAGAAGAATAGGCTAACATTAAAATTGAGGGATTTGGGTGGTCTGGTTAGGGCCGCAGGTGATATTGCAAACTCAAAGGGCCATAGATATGT
This sequence comes from Microcaldota archaeon, assembly GCA_027077895.1. Lineage (GTDB taxonomy): Archaea > B1Sed10-29 > B1Sed10-29 > WALL01 > WAMD01 > JALWQZ01. Next base: position 6,084 of record JALWQZ010000023.1, read on the forward strand.
TCTACCTGAGGATGTTGAAGATGCTAAGAAATCTGCCAGGACTCTGGAGGAGCAGGTCGCAGACAAGTACCTAGAAGAGAAGAGAGAGTATGAGGTGTTTTATGTTAAAGGAAAGAAGGTCGGAAGGGTTAATGGCCTGGCAATCTTTGGTAATGGTGGCCTTGTGTTGCCCATAGAAGCCAATATATCCACTAGCCAGTCTAAAGAGGGAAGGATTATTGCCACAGGCAAACTGGGTGAAATCGCAAAGGAAGCAGTTTTGAATGTTTCTGCTATAATAAAGAAATACAAGGGGGCGTCGTTAGCAGGGAAGGACATACACATTCAGTTCCTGCAAACGTATGAGGGAGTCGAGGGTGATTCTGCATCAGTGAGCGTTGCTACCGCAGTTGTATCTGCATTGGAAGGTATCCCAGTTAGACAGGATATTGCGATGACAGGCTCTCTAACTATAAGGGGTGAGGTCCTGCCTGTTGGTGGTGTTACGCAGAAGGTTGAAGCAGCCATAGATGCCGGAATGAAGGCAGTCATAATCCCAGAGGCGAATAAGGACGATGTGTTCATACCAGGGGAGAAGAGGAACAAGATACAAATATTGACTGCAAAGAATGCCGTTGACGTTTTCAAGTATGCCCTAGTTGATTCTAGTAAGAAGAAGCAGTTGATATCAAAACTGGCAAAGGTTATAGATTAAGTTTTTATTGGTTATGTAACTAAAGATAGTGGCAATGATGACATCGCCCCAGTCTGATGGGTGATGACCAGAGTAACTACTGAGCCTAGTGCCTCCGCTTTGGCATGTGTATATACATATAGAACGCAAGGACTAGGAGGCCAATTGCGATTGCCAATGCTGCTATAAACACCAATGTTAGTGTGTAACTGAAGTTTGAATAAGGCGGGACATTTATTTTTATTGACTTCTCATAACTGTTTCCAAGTTCATCAAACCATTTTATAACTATACTGTGGGGTCCAGGGGATAGTTTCTTTTGTATTTTGTTTATTATGTCATACTGTACACCATCTATATACAACTCAGTGTTTACTGGATTGTTCTTCTTGTTCAATGATACCAATACGAGTCCTTCCTTGCCAACACTTACATTTGCTGTTACGTTTGGTTTTGGAAGTACTGTTATCACAACTGTCCTCTCGTCTTCACTGCCCCCACCTGTTACCTTTACAGACACTGTTTTTAGTCCTGATGTTTTGTAGTTTATTGGGAATGAGAATTTTTTCCTCTCAAGAACATCAGTTACCACACTCTGTTTTTTTACACCATCAAAGAAGTCTACATTGACAGACACTGCCTTTTCTGCCCTGTTTGTGACATAGAATGAAACGGTTCCGTTTTCGCCAACCAACACTTGTTTTGGGTATGTTAATTGCGAGATACTTATTTTGTTCCCTAGTGTTGTGTTTATTGGATATACCCATAGACCTCCCTTTGATGTAGTTATCATTAGATCCGATTCTCCTATGTGATCCGCGTTGAATTTTAGCATAGCATTCATGCCAGAATCTGAGGAATACTGGTTGTCGTATGCGCCATAAACATACACGTTTTGGTTTGAATTTATGTATGCATATATCTGGTCTCCGAGTTGTGGTTTTTTGTTTGATAGAGCGATACTTAAACTGGGGGTATCCACTTTCTTTATCTTTAAGTCTATTGTCTTGACTGGGAGTAAATCGGAGTTTGCTGTCAAACCACAGGTATATATGTATGAAGGATTTAGGTTTTCTGTTCTCACAGCCCAGTACACTAATTTGCTTTGGCCTGGTTCTATTATCACAACCTTAGTTGGATTCTGTATACCCACAACCTTTACCTTCCCTACACATGGAGTTAGTGTGACAGGCACTATTGTGAATCTATCTGTTGTTAGGTTGAGCCCCACAAATGTACCAGAGTTAAAACCCACTATGTTTGAAGGCCGAATCACGCTGACATTTACAGGTGGGTTTCCCTGGACTAAATTATCTATGTGTATACTCCCTATTCCTGAACTGAAATACTCCCCACCTGTTCCTTCTGTTTTCCAATCCACCGTTCCCCCTTCTCCGATATACCTTATTCTTGAATCAAATTTCCTTTCCTTTGTCCTGTAGAATGGAATATGTGTGGCGTCCATACTCCCTGCTATGTCCCATGTAGGATCAAACGGGACCCATTTCCCTAGATACACCTCTGCCCACATATGCCCTGTTGGTCCCTGATTACCGTATGCAATTCCACCCACAAACCTAGCGGGGTATCCTAAACTTCTGGCAAGTGTGACAAATAGGGTTGCATACTCTACGCATACACCCTTTCTGTACTGTATTATTTGATCAGCACTTAGGTATTTTCCAGCATAGGATTCGTCATAGGTAATGTAATCATGCACCCACTGCATCAGTGTTGCTAGTTTTTGGAAGTCATCTACCTTTCCAGCAGTTATGTTCTTGGCTAGGTTTTTGAAGTAAGCCTCGTTGCTAGGCACTCCCTCACTTGGTTGCGTATACTCTAGATATGGGCTTATATCATAAGACTTTGGAATGTTCTTTATTGTTTGGGCTTTAGTGTTAACATGGCAAACAACATCGTAGTGGACTATATGTGGGGGATACTTGTATTCCAGATGGGCCACGCTCACACCATTGAATTTAACGACGCTGGCGTTGCAGTGGACCGTTTGGAAACTTGTATTTTGGGGTATTGTCAGGTTCAGATCAATTTTCTGGACTGGCCCATCAACAGTTAGGACCCCACTCACGTAAATAGTGGATTCCATCTCTGTTACTAGTTGCGATTTTACATCTGAGAGACCTAGTGGTATTATCAACAGCAGTATTATAACGAAGTAATACGCTTTCATGCCAATACTAAAATATCCGAGATTAAAAATAGTTTTGGTCAGCGGCTTATTTCAATACCACCGGGTTTTAGCATTGTGATCCTGTTTATGCTTATGTCCTTCTTCTCTTTGCCCATGTGAACTGTGATGATACCCCTCTTTGACTGAATTCCTACAACTTCCCCAACTTCTCTATTCTGGTGAGTTACTATCATGCCTCTCTTTATGTGCCTGAGCATGAACTTCCTATACGACCTGTTTATTATTGCGAATCCGAATAGGGTAATGATTATTGCGACGATTGTGATCATTATTATGTCGATGAATGTGGGCCCCTCAAACAATGTTGATGACCACGCTAGGAAGAATTTTGCGCTTATGTCTATTATTAGATATGCTGCTATTGCTGTCACCATTGCTTTTCCATATCTCTTTATCTTTATTACCTCGCCCCTATTATACATGTCTACTATCCTGCCGCTATAAAACAGGAGTACACTTAGCAGGAGCAGGCCTAGTGATCCTATAACAAATGAGATGACCGGAGGTCCTAGACTGGCCTGGCCAACTGCCAACAGTTTCTCGTACGTGTCGTTTGCTGAGTCTATCCCTGCCCATACAGATAATGCGAGCACTAAAAGAGTTGAAATGTATAGTGGAAAACTGGCCCTTTCGAAACTAGTTGTCTTTCTGAATGATGTAATCCAGTGTGCTAGCGCATCCTCTAGCCCGAAGCCCTTGAATATTAGGTATAGTCCTAGGACTCCAAGTGTTATGCTTAGCGACAGTTTCTGCATCCCCATGGTGTAGACTATTGCATATAAGACTAGGATTATACCTGGAAGGCCGAATATCAACCTAGCAAAGTGCGGGTCTTTTAGGACTTCTTTTATTAGGTAGAATGAACTCTCTATTGCCTGGGATTGTTTTATTACCACCCTCTGTATATTTGCGATTTTAGTGATCCCCTGTATTACGGGTATCAACTGTTCGTCATCAGCACCATCGCTCACCAGCACGACGTCTTCAAATTTGTATTTGTCCTTTAGGTTTTCTAACTGCCTTGCAACTTCCCTGTCAGCCTTTATCCCCCTGTCTCTGTGGCCAGTTATGACTGCGATTTCTACATCTTCACCGAGTTCCTTCATCTCTCTGTACGCCTTTATTGCACCAAATATTGCATTTGCGTCTGATTCCCCAGGATCAGATATTGCTAGAATTTCAGCGGCCTTTATACATGCCTTTTCTCCAACTATGGGACCCTTTAGGGAAGTCTTTTTTCCTAGATCATCATCCCTATCCACTGTTATGACCAAAGTTTTAACCTTCCTGACCATAATTTAACACTAAATTTATATAGCGCGGCTAAGTTTATATATCTGACTGTAGTAGGGGGTTGTGATGAGGTTTACTAAGAGGCAAGTTAAGAAGCCAGTAGATAGGCGGGACGTCTATATATTTCTTTTTATACTCATAATTGGATTTTTCGTTTTGTTAGGTTTGTTTTATTTGACCTTGATAGGCAATCTCGGGTTCTTGATAGGTTTGTTGGTGCTACTCGGTATTCTATATTTTATCACTCCACCATTTATAGTTGAAGTCAAAGAGTATGAAAGGGCAGTTGTGTTTAGGTTAGGGAGATTCGTTAAAATCCTTGGCCCAGGTCTGCATATTTTGACACCGTTCACAGATGAGGCAGTTGTAGTTGATATGAGAGTTCAAACAATAGACGTGCCGAAACAAAAGGTGGTCACAAAGGATGAAATTGAGATTACAATTGATGCTATCATATACTACAAGGTCGTTGACGTAAAGAAGGCAATCATAGATGTTAGAGATTATAGAGAGGCAGCCGTTAGTGCCACTTATGCTCATTTAAGAGATATAATCGGGAAGATGTCACTTAGTGAGGTGCTCTCGAATATAGATAGAATCAACAAACTCGTTTATCATGGTTTAAAGCCGATGGCGGAGGAGTGGGGGGTCTCTGTTGACAAGGTTGAGATAAAGGAAGTTTACCTTCCAGATGAGGTTATCAATGCAATGCACAGGAAGAAGGCAGCAGAGGAATTGAAGAAGGCAGCAGAGCAGGAAGCATTGGCTAATGCCATACGTATAGATGCGGTCAGGGAGGCTGCAGGTAAATTGAATGAACCAGCGTTGCAGTACTTGTACTTAGAGGCACTCAAGAAGGTGGCTGAGGGTAGGTCTAGCAAGATTTTGTTCCCTGTTGAGTTGAGCAAGATGGCAGAGAGAATTGCTGGTGTCACTGGCAAGGACTACAAAACGGTTGAGTCAGATTTGAAGAAACAGTTTAGAGAATTTGTCAAGAACGAGGAGATTAACGTAAAGGGCTCAAATAAACATGTTAAGGAGTATCTAAAAAAGAGGCCAAAGACAAACAGAGTGAAGACAACCCACACCCGCACCAAGGTGTCCAAATGATCCCCAACTACCTAATCCCTCTTATTCTTTCAATAACCCCTGGAGTTGAGGTTAGAGGGGCGGTTTTGTATTCCAGGTTTGCTGGTCTAGGCTTGTTCACTGGGTATATTCTACCAATTCTTGCTAGCACCCTGATAATCCCTCTGGTCTATGCTGGCGTTTACTATTTTTTGGATTTATTGATGATATTTTCGCCCGTTAGGAGGATGGTTTTGAAAACGAGGGAAAAGGTTTCTAGATACACAGAGAAGTACCAGTTCGGGGGCCTGCTGCTGTTTGTGGCGATTCCATTCCCAGGGAGTGGCTTGTACACCGGATCTCTAGGGGCTGCCATTTTGGGCATAAAAAAGAGGATTGCCGTACCTGCACTTCTAATTGGGAATCTACTAGCCTTCCTCATAATCCTGGGGCTATCCTACCTCCTGTAAGCCTTATTTCTAGATGGACTCTATGAATGCACCTATCACTATGAACAACACACTTAGACCTACCATTATCCCAATGTCTCTCCATATTACCCTGTATTTTGTGTGTCCTCTCATTATGGCTGCGGACATGACACCCCCGGCAACCCCACCTATCAGGTACCCAGTTATTTCAAATATTCCGTGTGGTAGTAGCCTAACGGTGCTGACGGGTAGTGCTATGAGATAGGCCAATGAGTTAGAGATTCCCATTGTTCTTGAGAACTGGTTTGAGGTTACCCCTATCAATACCCCTACGATGCTGGCGTTCCATGTTATCACGTATATGGCCCCTGCACCGTATAAGAAGGAGAACAGAAGGACAAATGCAAGAACTTGCAGATTGTTCATGAGTATGCAAGCGAAACCGCACGGGCTAGCAATATGCCCCTGCACTGCAATTGTGTGGATTGCCTTCAACTCACTTATTTGTGGGTTAAATATTTTTGTTGCTATCCCGTTTGGGAGTAGGACGTACGCGAGGGAGATGCCTAGAACGACGCCAATAAATAGTGAACCATAGGCTTCTATTATTTTTCCGTGTCTTTCCATGAACGTTTCCTTTATCTTTCTTTCTTCTTCTTCCTCGCTCCATATCATGTGAACTAGGAGGGGTGTTGAACCTATACACATAAGAGCCACGATTAAGTGCCCAACTTCACCCATGTTCCCTATTATAACACCTAGCCATGTGGATACAATGCTTAGTGCCAGTCCGAATGCTATCAACCTACTAGGCCTTCTCTCTGCTGTATTTGGGCTGAGTATGAGGTCAAACATGCTATTAATAACGTATCCACTACATTTAAATACTATATGCCCCCAAATTCTACTGCTTTTTTTGGTGGTAATATGGAGCCGGTAGTACCTGGAGAGTTTGTTGGATATGAGGAAGAGTTTATGCCAGGATTTGGTACTTACTCTGAGAACGGGGATGTTTACTCCTCAAACATTGGAGAACTTGAAAAGGATGTCAAGAAGAGAGAGGTCAAGGTTAAAGTTAAGACCAGAATCCCAATGTTCTTTAAGAGAGGAATGTCAGTTTATGGGAGAATTGCTCAGATGACGGATAACATTGCGGTTGTTGATATTATTCCAATGGTAGTTGGACAGTTTTACTACGTTCCTAGACCAGTTACACACATTCTTCCAATATCTGAAGTCAAGCGAGGGTATACTACGAGTATGAGGGATGAATTTAGGATTGGAGATATAATAAAGGCAAAGATACTGAGCATGGATCAGCACACGGTCACGCTTACGACAAAGGCGATGGATTTAGGTGTCGTTAAAGCGTTTTGTACGCAGTGTAGACACCCGTTGGTTAAAGACAAGAATGCATTGAAGTGCCCAAATTGCGGCAACATTGAGCATAGAAAAGTTTCTGTTGATTATGGGAAGATAGGAGGGATATTGTATGAAACTGAAGGTTCAAGAGGAGAAAGGGAATGAGTTGATAATTGAGATTGAGGGCGAAGAGCATAGTTTCCCAGCCTTGGTTGCATGGGCCTTGTTGCAGGATCCAAATGTCGAGTTTGCTGTTTATGATAAGGAGCACCCTTTAGTTGGCAATGCTAAGTTGTACGTTAAGACGAAGAGAGGTTCTCCTTGGAATGCACTGAAGAAGGCAGTTTCAACGATAGAAAATGAATTTGATGAATTGCTAAAATTGACTGAGGAGAAAAAGACAACCAAGAAGAAAAAGAAGTGATATTGTGATAAAACCCTTGGCTAGGCAGATTGGCTTTGACGATGGTCACTTCTTGAAGGCCGATAATTATACGCCATTAGTTGGGACTGTTGTTAGGGGCAATGAATTGATTGAAGGCTTTTTGTTTGATAGGGTATCTGTTGATGGTGATGACTCTGGTCAAGTTGTTTCTAAACTTATTTCTAATTCAAAGTTTTATGACACATTGAAGGTAGTGTTTTTTAAGGGTGTCACGCTCGGCGGTTTTAACGTGATAGACATACGGGATCTCAGTAATGAACTGTCCTTGCCTGTGATTGTTGTCTTGAGGAGACTTCCTGATATGAAAAGTATAGAGGCAGCATTGTTGAAGGTTGAAAACAGTAAAGGGAAACTTGAGAGGATGAAGCACGCTGGTAGGATATATGAGGTGCCCAGGCCTAAGGGGAAGTTGTACTTCCAAAAGGCAGGTGTTGGCAAGAGGGAGGCAAAGGAATTAATTGAGATGAGTATAAAAACAGGGAACATTCCAGAGAGTCTTAGGATAAGCCATTTAATTGCCAGTGCGGTTACACTAGGTGAAAGTAGGAGGAGGGCGTGATGAAACTAAATCTATCCAGATATGACCCAGCAGAGTGGTTAAAAAAGAGGTACAACCTAGAGGGCTGGAAGGCAGAGTTGGTCGATGTTGCAGTAGGCTTTCTCATTGCTGCGGTTATATACTATGGGATAATGCCACTGTTTTTAGGGGCCTACCCTCCGGCAACAATCGTGGAGAGTTGCTCAATGGCTGGAACACTGCAGGTTGGGGATGTTGTTTTGTTGAAGGGTATTAGTTTTAACGAAATAAATGCACCTTTAGTTAGGCTCAACACCACGAACATCAGTTTTAGGATTGTTCCTAACACCTGGAGAACCGCTCAGGCTAGGGAACTGATATTCAAGGACGGCACCCCTAGGGTTGTCAATATAACTAGAAATGGGGACATTGTTGTTTACCACTCCCCACTGTCTGGTAAGCAGATTATACATAGAGTTATTGCGAAGGTTGTCACATCTAACGGAGGGCATTTTTTGATAACTAAGGGGGATGCCAACACAATCCCTGATCAGGCCAAGATAACATGTGCCCAGTGGGTGGTTGAGGGCAAGTACTACCGATGTGTTGAACTTTCTCCAACTATAAATGAGACGTGCCAGTATCCTAGAGACAAGGGGTGGCCAGGGTGTATATCCAGTCCTGTTCCGATGAATCATGTCGTTGGTAAGGTAATATTTGATATACCTCTAATTGGGCAGGTGAAACTCATACTCCTTGATATTGTGACACTTGGGCATGCTTACCCTACAGGGGTTTTCTGCAAGGCACCATTGTTCCAGATAAAGTAAGATAAAGTTTTTAAATGGTCTGTGCCAAAATAGACATGTTCTAGTTACGGCGAATGTTGGCGATGCGAAATGCTATGCCAGAACGCCGTGTTGGAGGTGTTTGAATGAGTAGTGCATATAAATACATTCAGAAGAGTTTTCAGGAAGCATACAAAAACAGGTCTGATGAGTTGAGGAGTAGGCTTGTTGAGTGGAGGAGAGACCCTGCAATAGTTAGGGTTGACAGGCCCACGAATATTGCCAGGGCTAGAAACCTGGGGTATAAGGCTAAACAAGGGTTTGTCATTATCAGAGTCAGAATAAGGAGAAGTTCTGGAAGACATGAGAGACCGGACCATGTTAGAAAGCCTAGCAAGATGGGAGTTTTGAAGAAGAAGAGAGGAAAGAGCATACAGTGGATGGCAGAAGAAAGGGCAGCAAGGAAGTTCACTAACCTAGAGGTTTTGAACTCCTATTATGTTGCTGAAGATGGCAGGTACTACTGGTATGAAGTTATAATGGTTGACCCGAACCATCCATCTATAAAGAACGACCCGAAGATAAAGTGGGTTGCGAAGGTGAAGGGAAGGGTCTTCAGAGGGTTGACGTCTGCTGGCAGGAAGGCTAGAGGACTGAGAAACAAGGGAAGGGGCTCAGAGAAGGTTAGACCCGGTGTGAGGGCAAACCAAAGGAAGGGTAAGTGAAATGATAACAGGGGTTGATATTGAAGCCTTTTGCTACCCCACAGAGAACATAGAAAAAGTTAAACAGGCGTTCATGACAGTGTCTCCAGTCCCGCCAGAAATCACCCACGCCACAACCCACTTTGGTTCAAATGTTTCTGTTCTTAGGGCCAGGTTGAGCAGAAAGTCCGAGATACGTGATTTTTTGCATAGACTAACTAGTTTGCCTGAAGCGGACAAGGATAAACTTAGGGCAGAGATAAGGTCTAGAGTAGACGATAGGGGAAATTTCTACATACGGTTTGACAAGTTTAGGGCGCTGGATGGCGAACTTGATATAACTGACTCAAGTGATGCCATAAAGGTGTCAATCAAGTTTACCACTTACCCGAGATCATTGGATAAGGCAATTGAGGAGATAGATGAGTTGATATGAAGTACTATGACATCCTTGTGGATCCCAAGTTTGAGGGGGTCATTGAGAGATTAGGGTATTCCAAACTCGGTGTGGGTATCCAGGTTTTGGACAGTAACGAGATAGATATGGCTTATGCTAGGGACAAACTGGTTTTTGTTAAATCTTCAAATTCACTGGAGAAGAACAGAAGAATCTTGAAGTCACCGTGTGATGGAATTGTTGACCCTGTTTTTCCTAGACTACTGGCATTGGATTACCCTGCGATGACGATTGCCAAGGACAACGATTGTTCAATTATTCTGACTTTGTCTAATCTTGAAAAGTATACTGGAATACAAAGAGCAAATTACCTATCAAGAACTCGCCTTCTGGTAAAAATGGCAACAAAAAAAAGGCTGAGGGTAATTCTGACTACTGGCGCATCTAGCGAGTTTCAGTTGAGGACACCAATCCAGTTGATCTCATTTGGCAAGGTTTTGGGCATGACAGATAGTCAGGCAAAGAGGGCAATTGGGCCTGCGGTTGAGCATATTAGGAGGAGGGTTTATGATACCGCCAACTCTGAAAGTTAATAAGAGGTACATTGCATTTAGGATTATTGCAAAGCAGGTGTTTACCGAAAAGCAGGTATTACAGGCCATGAGACAGTCTGTTTTATCATTTGCTGGTGAAGATGGATATGCTTGTTCTAATTTTGATGTTGTTTATTATGATCAAGAGAACATGGTGGGGGTAGCAAGGGCGACAGATTCAACCCTAGATACGATTATTCTCTCACTGAGTTTAGTAGACAACATACAGGGTAGGCGTGCTGGAGTTCTGATTACAGGTGTCTCTGGGACTGTCAAGAAGGCAATGCGCAAACTCCTTAAAGAAAATATATTTAAAGGAGATACCACTCAATAATACCGAGGTGATTGTATGTATCCTCCTTCTGCGTCGGCTTATGATCGTGCAACGACTGTATTTAGTCCGGATGGAAGGTTGTTCCAAGTAGAGTATGCAAAGAAGGCAGTTGAAAAGGGGACTACTGCTGTTGGTCTAGTTTTCAATGGTGGCGGATTAATCGCCACTGACAAACTCATAGACTCTAAACTAGTCAACGTAAAATCTGTTGAGAAGGTATTCAAGATAGATGAGCACATAGGTGCGGTGGCTTCTGGTCTGGTTGCCGATGCTAGGAAGTTGATAGACCACGCCAGGGTTGAAGCCCAGAGAGAGAGGGTTGTCTACGGGGAGTGCATCCCTGTTGAAACGCTAACTAGGTCCATATGTGACTTGAAACAGTCCTACACACAGTACGGTGGTGTTAGGCCTTTTGGTGTTTCGCTTATAATCCTAGGTGTTGACAGGACAGGAACTAGGATGTTTGAGACTGATCCTAGTGGTGCGTTTTCGGAGGTTTATGCTTCTGCCATCGGGCAAGGCAAATCCACTGTGGATGAAATGTTTGAGAGTAAGTATGACAAAAACCTCAAGTTTGAGGATGCCGTAAAACTGGCTGTCAAAGCCTTGAGGGAGGCGAATAAGAATAATTCAACATGGGATGGTCTTGAGGTTTATTACATAACCGAGAAGGAGAAGAAGTTTAAGGAATTACCAAAAGGTGAACTTGAAAAGATTGTTGGAAAAACGAAGAGGCGATCCAAATGATACCTGTAGATAAGGCAGTTGTAGTTAGGTACGAAAAGGGTGAGGAGAGGTTTGAGATACTTGTTGACCCCGAGAGAGCATGGGAGATAAAGGAGAAGAAGGATATCACTTTGATAACTAATCTAGATGATATCCTAGCGTCACTAGATGTGTATAAGGATGCTAGGAAGGGAGAAAGGGCCAGTGAGTCAGAGGTCCAGAAGCATTTTAACTCAGACGATAAGAAGTATATAATATTCAAGATAATCACAGATGGCGAAATGCACTTGACTACTGATCAGAAGAGGAGGATGCAGGAGGAAAAGAAGAGGAAGATAATCAACTTGATAGCAAGTCAGGCAATTGACCCAACAACAAACCTACCTCATCCTGTATCCAGAATTGAGAGGGCGATAGAGGAAGCAGGTGTTCACATTGACCCGTTGAAACCTGCAGAAAGGCAGGTAGATGAAATCGTAGATAAATTGAGACCGATAATACCAATAAAGATTGCAAAGGCTAGAATTGAAGTGAAGATCCCAGCCCAGTATGCATCTAGGGTGTATGGCTACCTAAAACAGTTGAAGCCGGTTAAGACTGATTGGCTGAATGATGGCAGTTTATCTGCGGTCATTGAGATACCTGCTGGTATGCAGACAGAAGTTTTTGACAAGTTAAACTCAATGACACATGGAACAGTGTACTCCAAATTGATTCAAGTGATATGAGTTCACGAAACTATTTTAAATGGTTTAAATCATAATCATGATGTAATTGGAGATCAGGGAGTCTCTCCCCATCTATTTGTTTAAATTCAAGCGAGGTGAATGATTTGAGGGAGATTGTTATACCTGGAGAACCTTTGGGTGAAGCGAATCAGGATAGACTGCCGTATGGTGTCTTCAGGGAAGGAGACAAGTTGTATTCTGCCCTATACGGGCTTGTAGAGCCGGACAAGGGCATTAGAATAACCCCGTTGAATGGTAGGTACCTTCCACGAGTAGGCGATGTTGTTATAGGTATTGTTATAATGGCTAGGCATTCTGGGTATGTGGTGGATATAAATTCCCCATATGTGGGGCATTTGTCCATTCCTAGGCATTCGAATTTGAAATTCCCAAGACTAAACCCTGGGGATGTTGTAACTGTGAAAATTGCCAGTAAGAATGAAGTTGGAGATGTTGCCCTAGAGTCCCCTAGGCGGCTCGTGAAGGGGAAGTTAATAGAAATCTTGCCGACTAAGATACCAAGAGTGTTCGGAAAGAGTGGTTCAATGCTGGATCTGATAAAGAACACGACAGGAGTGCAAATGATAGTTGGCAGGAATGGAAGGATATGGCTACGTGGTGAGCCTGATGCAATAATAAAGGCAGAGCGGGCAATTAGGTTCATAGAGGAGAACGCTCACAAGTACGGTGTTACCGATGCTGTTAAGAAAATGTTGGAAGGTGATATCTAATGGGAGGTCACAATCCTGGAATAAAATTATTGGATAAAGATGGTAAGAGGATAGATGGTAGGGGTCTTTATGACCTTAGACCTATAAAGATGGAGATAGGAGTTTTGAAGAAGGCAGATGGTTCTGCTTATCTAGAATGGGGTGGGAATAAGGTTATGGCTGCGGTATATGGCCCCAAACCAGTCATGCCTAGGCACCTAGCGAACCCGTACAAGGCAGTCCTTATGTATAGATACAACATGGCACCGTTCAGTGTTGATGACAGGAAGAGGCCAGGGCCGGATAGGAGGTCAATAGAGATTTCCAAGATATCCAGAGATGCGTTGGAGAGAATCGTGATGACAGAGTACTTCCCAAATACCATGATTGAGATATTTGTTGAAATACTGCAAGCAGATGCTGGTACTAGGTGCGCTGCTCTAACTGCAGCGTCTTTGGCGCTGGCAGATGCAGGGATACCCATGAGAGACCTAGTGGCCGCTTGTGCTGCTGGTAAGATAGACGGAAAGGTTGCCCTTGATTTGAAGAAGGAAGAGGACAACTATGGAGAGTCGGACATGCCCCTTGCAATATCTCCTAGGACAGGCGACATACTCCTGTTCCAGATGGATGGCCTTCTAACCAAGGAAGAATATCTAGAATCCCTTCACCTAGCATTGGAGGGAGCCAAAAAGGTTAGTGAGATGCAGAAAAAGGCCTTGAAGGATAAGTACAAAATTGAAACATTGGGTGGTGAAGATGACAAAGTTTGAAGATGAAATGCTTTGGAATATAAAGTCAGATTATGTTCACAGACTTGCCCAGCAGGGGCTTAGGGTAGACGAGAGAGGGCAGTTTGATTACAGACCAATAGAGATAATCCCCGACTATGTAACAAGACCTGCTGGCTCTGCTATGGTTAGAATGGGGAATACTACAGTCATTGCAGGGGTTACGATGGATGTAGGTACTCCTTTCCCAGATACGCCTGATGAGGGAATTCTGATAACTAATGCAGAGTTAGTTCCCCTGGCCTCGCCTAATTTTGAGCCAGGCCCACCTGACGAGGATTCAATAGAGTTTGCTAGGGTTGTTGATAGGGGAATAAGAGAAGGGCAGGTAATTGATTTGAATAAGTTGTCAATCGAGCCTGGCGAGAAGGCTTGGATGGTGTTTATTGACCTGCATGTATTGGACTACGATGGGAACTTGTTTGATGCAGGTGCACTTGCTGCGATGACTGCATTGAACGTTGCAAAGGTGCCAAAGTATGAGGACGAAAAGATTATAAGGGAAGAAGTGTCTATGAATATGCCTATTAAAAGACAGGTAGTCGAGACCACATTCGCTAAGATAGATGATTTCCTAGTGGTTGACCCAGTACTAGACGAAGAGAAGTCTGCAGACGCTAGGCTTACAATTGCCACCACAGATGATGGATACATTTGTGCGTCACAGAAGGGTGGTCCAGGACCAATAAAGGTTGATGAAATAGAGCAAATGATTGATTTGGCATTTGAAAAGGGAGACTACCTGAGAAAAATTATGAAGGATGCAATAAAGAAGTAAGGTGATTATTGTGAAAACAAAGAAAGTGCATATCACTGGTAAGTTTGGAGCAAGGTACGGTAAAAAGGTCAGGGATACCTATAAGCAGGTTATGAAGAAGCAGAAGGAATTGTATGAGTGCCCAAAATGTGGTAAGAAGAAGGTTAAGAGAATAGGTTATGCTTTGTGGGAATGCCAGGCGTGTGGCTACAAATTCGCAGGTGGCGCGTACGAACCATTTACAAACGTTGGCAAAGTTGCAATTAGGGTTGTTTCTTCTCATACTAGAGGTGAGGAGGCTATTAAGGAGATTGAGGAGGCCGAATCTGAGGAGAAGTTTGAGGTGGTTGAATGACATACGTCTGCATGAAGTGCGGGAAGGAATTCAATGAACTGCCTCCGGACATGACTTGTACATACTGCGGCTATAAAATAATAATGAAGAAGAGCCCCCCCATTGCAAGAAAGGTGAAAGCTGAGTGAGATGATTATCACAACATCTAGAAAACCGTCTAGAAGAACTAGGTCCTTAGGTAGAGATCTAGAGTGTGTTCTTGACGGGAAATATGTCACTAGAGGAAAGGCGAGTATTGATGTCCTTGTTGACCGTGCTATAAATGAGGGGGAGTACAAAGTAATCATCATCTCTGATATACATGGCAATCCAGGAAAGATACAAGTTATAAACGCGACTGAAGATTCATGGGTGTGGGATCCGCTTATCCTGAATTTGTCGGGTGTTTCTTTGCAGAGAGAAGTTTTGTCTAAACAGGGTGTAAAGTTGAAAAAGGTGAGTTTTAACAGTTTATCTGTCTCAAACGAAACAGAGCATGATGTCATTTCATACTTTGGGCTGTCACCTATTTCCGAATCGAGGAATAAGATGATTGTGAAAAACAGCGAGATTTCTTTCTATATGGGCTCGAGAGAAGTCGGTCCCAAAATTCTTATAAGGGAGTGGTATTATGCGAACCAGCCTGAGGTTTGAGATGGATCCTGACCTGGCTGAGGATGTAGCATTCTCTTTAAATGTCAATAAGAAATTAAATAGGGGTAATATAGAAATAGACAGTAGAGATGGTGAGTTAGTTTTTGTTATCGACACACCTGATTTAACTGCCATGAGGGCGGCTTTGAATACTCATTTGAGATTGCTTAGTATGATATTAAATACGTGGGAGGTTGTTGAAAATGGCAAGTCAAGGTGATATAAACCAATACCAATCCTTAGTGCAGCAGTACCAGGTGATATCTGTTGAGAGGCAGAGGGCAGAACTGCAGATAAGAGAGATTGAGTCGAGTTTGAAGGAATTGGGTAAGGCAGATGGAAAGACGTACTTATCCATCGGTAGAGTTCTTGTTGAAAAGCCAAAGAAGGAGATAGTCGACGAATTGGAAAAGCAGAAGAAAGAACTATCAGAGAGGGTAGACACCCTAAAGGTTAAGGAGGAATCCTTGTTGAAAAAGATAAAAGACCTAGAGCAAAAACTCTCAAGTGAGTCTAAATGAAGCGTTTACTTGACTATTTGAGAGAATCGAGCAATGTATTCATTATGTACCACACGTCCCCGGATCCAGATGCGATAGGTTCTGCTATAGCACTGGCTAGGATCTTGAGGGCTCTAGGTAAGAATGTTGAAGTGTTTAAAGAAAAAAATATGAATGAGCAAGTCAGCGCAGTTGTCGAGTTATCTGGAGAAACCCTAGTTGAGAAGCCTAGTTTTAACAGTGGTCTGTTGGTGGTTGTAGATACGAGCGCATTATCTATGATAAATAGAGAAACCTTTGATTCATTTAAGGGTTATAAGGTTGCGATTGACCACCACTCTATGAGGGATAACTATGATGGATTTGATTATGTCTTTGTGGATGATACTGCAATTGCTACTGCTATACTGATAAAGGAACTGGCTGAGAATTTGGGTGTGCATCTAGATGAGACGACTGCAAGGCTGTTGGGAATCGCCATGATTACAGACTCTGCGAATTTTATAATAGGTGATGCTAGGTTGTTTAGGGCATTGGCAGACATCCTAGATATAGTTGATTATCAAGAACTCATGGACATTGCGAACATGCCGCTGAGTTTCTCCGAGAGGGTTGCTAGGTTAAAGGCCACATCAAGATTGAAGTTATATTTTGTGGATAATTACATCATTGCGACCACAAAGTCTTCTGCTTTTGAGGGTAGTATTGCTAGGGCATTGATAGAACTAGGGGCAGATGTCAGTTTTGTTGCTTCTAATAATAATCCCAGTAGACTGTCTGCGCGAGCCAGCCAGAATCTTATACAGAGAGGGTTACACTTGGGTAGGGATGTACTCCCAAAAGTTGCATCAATTTATGATTGTGATGCAGGCGGTCATGCGGGTGCAGCAGGTATGAATGGGTTTAATCCAGATGAGATAGATAGTGTTTTAGAATCATGTGTTGACCAGGTTACTATTTTTATAAAGTCAATTGAACAGAAGGCAAACTGATTTTAAATAGCGATTTCATTAATAGATGTGATGGACAAGAATGTTGTGGACCTAGTGGATAGGCTTTTGGATACTATAAAGTATGAGATAAATAGAATGAAGGAGATGGGGGAAGATACGTCTATGCTAGAGAACCAATTAATGGAGTTTAGACGGGATCAAATTAATTTTATTAACTGGATAATGAATCATGATGATTCATCTGTAAAACTTTTCTTGAACAGGCTGCTAGAGTTTTCAAAAACGGTTCACAGGTATTATACTAATGTACAGTCTGGCGGTCATATAATGCAGACCGTTCACGAGAAAGGCGAACACCAGATGGAAGAGGCTAAAAGGGCAACGGACACGGCAGTTAATAAGACAATTGATTTGATAACAAGTGATGATGAAGCGCTAAACTTGGATTTTGGTGTTGATTCTAGCTATGAAGACGTTTCACCTGTGCAGATGGATAAGGCTAGGGAAGATAGTGCAAGAATCATGGATACCAGTACACCTGTTGACGGTGATGTTAGGGACATAGAGGATATGATTAAATCTGAGAGGGAATTGGTCGATACGATGAGGAAATCGGGTAAGGATACCCTAAATCTTGAGTTTTTGATTTCCAAGCAGGAATCACTTCTTGTGTCTTTGAAGGAAGCGTTACTAGATGGTGATTATGCTGAGGCTCAGAAATTGAGGGAAGAAATAAAAGAGATAGGGAGGAGGATATAATGATAGATGTAGTTAGGTCTACTATATCATCTACTAAGCATGATTTGGATACTACAAATTCTGATTTAGACAAGATGAGATCTAGGATTGATAGCATAGAGCAGAGCCTTGCTGAATGGAATATCCCCCAGATGAAGGCAGAGTTGATGAATCTTAAGAGAGATCTGAATGACCTTAAGGCAAAGTTGACGACAGGTGAGGGGAAGGCGCTCGTTGATAACTACTCAAAGAAGGTCAATGATTTAATGAGTGCTTTAAACAATCCATCACCAGATTCTAGTCAAATAAAGGGAATTGTCCTTGAGTTGAAGGATGAACTTAGGGGTTGGAAAAATAGGATAATGTCAATTAGAGAGGACCTAGATTCGGTTGAATCAGAGGTTAATGAATTGAGCAATCAAATCTCTGAGGTTGATACGCTCATGCTAGATGTGAATGATCTCTCAACATCTCTGAATAAAGTGTTAGACAAGATGATAGACTTGGAGAAGAGGTTAGCATCTGTTGAAAAGACTCAGGAGAAGGTTCTGGAATTTGAGAAGGAGTTAATGTCTTCTAGGCCTAGTCCACCCGAGAAGATGCTGGTTAACTCTGTAGATGATAAAGACATTAAGGAGATACGAGCAAAACTCTCTGCAATAGGGAAGAGGTTGTCCAACCCACCAAAGCAGTTAGATGAAAATTTGGCGAGTAAGCAAAAACCCAAGCCTACACCCAGTACGGTCAAACCGCATGATGGTGGAAATTTCCCCATTGTTGAAGAGATAGATGTGGGAGGCACTACAAAGCAGTTTGCCAAAAATAACTATGACTATGCAAGCGAAATTAACCAATTATTGGATAACATCAAGGCCACTGATCCAAAGAAGTGGAGTTTGTACAAGGATGACTTGATAAAGGCTCTTAGCAAGGCATTGGATGATACTAGAAAGATGGTTTCTAGGGCGAAGCCCCAAAACACGAATACACTCACGCTTATGTTGTCAAAGGCTGAACTTGGAATTGTTTCACTTGGAGCAATATTTGACCTTGGTGACTACTCGAAGATAGAGAACATAGTGAAAA
>JALWQZ010000024.1 GCA_027077895.1 Microcaldota archaeon
GCACTAGTTAGGGGATAGGAAAAATCAAACCACCAAACAAGGACCATGTACAACAGGCAAGATATGAGTCTAAAAACAAGAAAGAGAAATTAGGCGGGCGCTTACTATCATACTCTGGAGGGGGGTGGTATGACCAGCGTTAGCGCCCACCTAATGAGTAGTACACTTTCCTTCCTGCTCTCGTCTTCTTCAATATCCCAAGGGTATACAACCGGTTTAGCCTGGCAGAGGCAGCGTTTCTACCCCTGTAACCCAAGGCATCTGCAATTTCCTTTGCCGTTGCCTTTCCTCTCTCCTTCACCAACTCAACGATCTTCTCGTCAACGTCACCCAATGCTGTTTTCGAGGTGGTGGGGACGTTTCCACCCTCTCTCTCCTTCAACAGGGTGTGGATCTCCTTCAACTCGCTTAGGATCTGTTCAAACATCTTGTTTGTCTTTTCCCTTTCTTGTACGAGCCGGTATATCAAAGCCCCAATGAATAAAGGATCGTTGAACTTCTCAATGTCATACGCGACGTCTTGGGTCAATTCGGTGTATCCCTCCCCTACTTCCCCCAGGTATCTGGAATACTCCTCTAGCCAGGCTTCATCAACCGGGTTTATATTCCTCTTCTTCATAAACTATCACTAGATTTGTTGGATTTGTGTCATGACTTGTTCGCTACTGTCATGATTAAGTCATGACTCATATATAAACCTTTCTATAACCTAAAAACCAGAGTTTATCGGGGTTCTAGGGGGTTTAAAAGGAAGTTAGCGAATCACTGGTCAGGACTTATTCCCAACTCCTTCTCAGTCTCTGCAACCACCTTCTTTACCTTCGCGAATGCATCTGGATTGACAGATATACTGGTTATACCCTGCTCGACTAGGAATTTAGCAAACTCTGGGTAGTTACTAGGTGCCTGGCCACACAAACTGACAGTCCTCCCCTTACTTCTAGCACCGTGTATTATCATTGAAATTGCCTTCTTGACAGCAGGATCCCTCTCGTCAAACAGGCCCATCCTACCAAGCATCTCTGAGTCTCTGTCCACGCCTAGCACCAACTGAGTCAAATCGTTTGAACCAATGCTGAAGCCGTCAACCAACTCAGCGAATTCCTCTGAAAGCAAAGCCACACTCGGCACTTCTGCCATGATCCAGACCTTGAAGTTGTCGCTCCTCTTCAGGCCTTCTTCTTCCATAATCTTCAATATGTTCTTTACCTCCTCCTGCTTCCTGACAAATGGGAGCATAACCCATAGGTTGTCTAGACCTGAGTCCCTAACCTTCTTTATCGCCCTCAGTTCCAGCCTAAACGCTGGTTCGTACTTTGGAGAGTAGTACCTGGAACACCCTCTCCAACCGAGCATTGGATTGTCTTCCTGAGGCTCGTACTTGTTTCCACCTTCTAAGTCTCTATACTCGTTGGTCTTGAAATCAGAGAACCTAAGCACAACTGGCCTGGGGTAGAAAGCCTTACAAACCCTAGCAACACCATCAGCCAACTTGTCAATCCACTCTTGCTCTTTCCCTTCTTCTATAGCTTTTAGTGGATGCTTCTTTATGTACGTGGCAACGATGAACTCCTCTCTCATCAAGCCTACCCCATCAACAGGTAATTTTGCGTACTTCTCGGCCATGTCTGGGATTCCTAGATTTAGGTATATGTGAGTCTTTGTCTTCGGGAGTGTTGATAAGTCTATCTCCTCCTTCTTTTCAATTTGAACTTCGCCCTTGTAAACAAAGCCTCTAGTCGCGTCAACGGTAATTATGTCTCC
This sequence comes from Microcaldota archaeon, assembly GCA_027077895.1. Lineage (GTDB taxonomy): Archaea > B1Sed10-29 > B1Sed10-29 > WALL01 > WAMD01 > JALWQZ01. Next base: position 1,765 of record JALWQZ010000024.1, read on the forward strand.
ATCCTTGACCAACTGAGTGATGTTGCCAGTACCAACCACTGAGGGGATTCCCAGTTCTCTACCCACAATCGCCGCGTGGCAGGTCATTCCTCCTTCGTCTGTGACTATTGCAGCGGCCCTTTTCATTGCAGGAACCATGTCTGGATTTGTCATGACTGTAACCAGTATGTCACCCTTCTGAACCTTGTCCAACTCGCTAAGGTCATGAACCACCTTAACAGGTCCTGTGGCAATCCCTGGACTGGCGGCTAGACCCTTAGTCAAAACCTCTCCCTTAACCTCAATCTTCTCCTCTTCTTCAACTTTCTTCTTCAGTTTAAGTGTTGTAATAGCCCTAGACTGGACAATGTACAGTTTTCCACCTTCGTACGCCCATTCCATATCTTGAGGGTGGTTGTAGTGATTCTCTGAGGTCAATCCTAACTTAGCCAATTCAATTATCTTGTCGTCTGGGAGTTTCTGCTTGTCTTGAAGTTCTTCTGGGATATCTACATGTTCAGTCCCTTTGCCACTCTTTGCCCGATCAACCTTCCAGGTCTGCTTTGATATGTGCTTTGAGACTATCTTCAACGGATTCTTGCTTAGTATGTATGTGTCTGGTGTAACCATTCCCCCTACAACCGCTTCACCTAGGCCATAGGCAGCCTCTATAACTATCTTGCTAGTGTCACCAGTCGGATCAGCGGTGAACATAACACCCGAGACCTCTGAATTAACCATCTTCTGGACAACCGCTGCCAACTTGACCTTCTCATGAGAATAACCTTGTTTTTCTCTGTAGAATGTGGCTCTAGGCGTGAATAAACTAGCCCAACAACTTTGGACATTCTTCACAACATCCTCCTCACCTACCACGTCCAAGTACGTGTCCTGCTGACCGGCGAAACTGGCATCTGGCATATCTTCAGCAGTGGCAGAAGACCTAACAGCCACGTTAACAGGCTGGCCACCATTGTATTCATTGCACAACTTCCTGTAAGCCTCAACTATCTCCATCTCCATATCCATAGGCATCTTAGTGCCCTTTATCAAATCCCTTATCTTCTTCGTATTTCTATCCAACTCATCAGTATCATCAACATTTGTACTTCTCAATATCTCAAATATCCTGTCCTTCAAACCGGTCCTGTTTATGAAATCCCAGTAGGCATTGGCAGTAACTACGAATCCTGGGGGTATTGGAAGACCTATCTGGGTCATCTCACCTAGGTTCGCACCCTTTCCACCTGCAATTGGAACATCATCTTTGCTTATCTCAGAAAACCACTTAACATATGCCATAAAATCACCTCTGTACTCCTTTTCCGATACAACGTAGTTCACTAATTTAAATGTTGCTATCGTTTAGAAAAAACATGCAAAAGAAATCAAAACTAGAAATTGCGGAGGAGGGTCTGAAAAAACTAGACGAACTAGACAAACTAGACAAGGCCGACGAAGACAGGATTTACAGGCTACTCGGAACAATAAGCCAAATACAAGTCGCTAAGGGAGAGAAACTAGACAAGATAAAAAAGGGAATCGATAGATGGAAGAAATCCCCAATCTCTGTTGAGGAGGACATAAAGAATTTGATGATTGAGTATAACACAAGAATGGAGGAACCAAGAATCTGGCATAAAATTATTGATGAGTTAAATGAAAAATCAACCGAAGTAGACATAGTAACTGCAAAATCCATCGTAGAGAAGTTGTCTCCCAAAGCAAGAAAACTAGCGGCGGACTTAGCAGCAATGAGGGTTTACCCCAAATATCTAGAAAAGCCTACCCGTGACGTGAAATTCACTTCTCCCATACTACAAAAGGGGAAAATGTCCAAACCTAGCAAGAACCCATTGTACGCGTTAGACAGTTTTCTCCTGGATAGAGTGGGCGAGCACATTGGGAAAGCATTATACATTATTCCAGCATTCAGTGCAGAGTACGAATTCGCAAATCATGGACACGTTCTCGCGATAAACCTTGGCGGGAAGTATACACCAAGAGAATCACCTAGAATTGTGCACATCAAAAAGAGGGCGGAAGAACTAAACGAAAGTGAAATCAACGAAGTAATGAAGAAGACAGGAAATGACAAAAAGGTTTTAATAATCAAGGGGATAAACGACATACTAAACAAAGAGCAAATGAAAAAACTCATAGAAAAAGTCAACCCTGAATACATCGCAATTTACGGCACTTATCACGGAAGATATCCAAATCTTGAGGGTGTGCCTAAAATAGACGCAGAAACAAAATCAGTAGTTCACGAATTCGGATTTGAGGATATAACGGACAAAGTATTCAAAAAGGATGAACTGAAAAAGGTTGAAGAACTTGAAAGAAAGATAAAAGAAAGATTTCATCCATGGGCTGAATACTTCCCAGCCACAAGGGTCAGGGTTTATAGGAGGAAAGTAAAATGAGAAGAAGAACAAGAATAATGAGGGTCAGACTAGACAGAAAACCTGTCAACACACGGAAGAATGTGCTCCTTCCTAAAGATGCGAAACTAATACTAAACGAGATGGAAAAGAGATTGAAGGAAAACTACATCCCAATATCAAACAGGATAACAAGTGATAAACCAAATGAAGATCAATTCAGATTAACAGAGGTAGTACAGGATTACACCGAAAAACTGTCAAAGCATATCGGCCCTAGAGAGATAATGCGTGAAAAACTAGAAAAACTTCGTGATGAATATCCCTTATCATCATCAACTATACTAAGCCTCATAACTAAGACAAAGACAGAAGACGAAGCAGTGAATATGATAAAACAATACATTCAAAGGGTCCCAGGACTAAAAGAAAAACTCGTATCGAAGGATGTAAGTCCAGAACAGAAATCATTACTCATACAAAGATTACTTGATAGGATAGGAGAGGATGACCTCGTACTGGTTAGAGAGGTCAACAGGGCACTTGACGAGTTAGGAGTAAAGGATGTCGTGGTAAAGGCAGAAACAGAGGAGGATCCGGGTACTCCAAGTTTCTGGAATAGGAAGGAGGAACTAAAGCATAATCCCATGCTTCAGAAACTGGAAAAGAGTGAAAGTGAGTACCCCAGAATAGAGGGGAGAGTCAAAGACGAGATACTGTATCTGAAAGAGATTATGGACGATTACAAAAATGGGGATATGAGTGAAGAGGATTTTGAGAACGAAGTTCTAAACACGATAAATGCAGGAATGCAGTTTTTGGGTGGTGATAGGGAAAGATTTTTAAAGTATGTCCACAAGTTTGATCAAACTTCTGAAAAGACAGTCTACAACCTAATCCAAGATGTTCTAAACGCTAATGAAATAAAAACGAACAAAGACGTGGAAATGAAAATCAGAAAGATTATGAAGAAATATAACATTGAGGACGTGGATAACCTAAGGAAGGCACCACCGAGCAAAATAAGGAAAATCGTCGAAGACCTAGCAAAGAACAGCATCCACGTGGAAGAACTTGCTAGGTTAATAAGAGAAAGGGACAAGAAAAAGGCAAACAAGATAATAGAAAGAATAAACCAAGCATTTAATGATTATGCTAAACCACCAGATGGAATGTATATGTGACGTGGTAACATGCAAGATGTGAAGGTTATAATCCCAAAATCTGGAAAATGCTCTTGGAGGAAGTGCATATTCTGTGGGTATGGTAAGGAAGAGTATCCCGTAAACGTACAGGTTCTAAAGGCTTGGTTAGATAAGCAACTCTTAGATTTCCATGGAGATACTTTAAGCATATACTGTTCCGGATCCTTCCTAGACGATACCCAGTTCCCAAAGGAGTTTAGAGAGTACTTGGTAAAGAAATGCAAAGACAAGGGAATAAAACACTTGCAGATAGAATCAAGGCCAGAGTTCATAACAGATGAAAAACTTGATGAATTCAAAGGTCTAGACTTGATGGTGGGAATAGGCCTGGAGGTAGCTGACGACAATGCCTTGAAACTTATAGCAAAGGGTATGACCGTTGATGATTTTGTGAAGGCAGCAGATAAGATCCACGAGCACAGATTCAAGGTCAAGGCCTACGTTCTAGTGAATCTGCCTGTTCCAAACGCGAGGCAATTATTTGAAAAGACAATGGAATTCGCAAAGAAATACGCGGACAAAATTGTCGTGATGAACCTACTTCCTCACGGGAAAACACCAATGCTGGATATGTGGGCTAGGGGAGATTGGAAACCCCTCAGTAGAAGAGAATTTGAAGACTGGATAAAACCATTCAAAGATTGGCCAAATGTTGAATTTGAGTATGAAACATTCAAGTTCATCCCAAGTATTCCACCAGAGAGGCGGACTTATTTGAAGGGTGTTGGGCCAGAGTATGTGGATCACCCATGGTACAATATATGGCAGGACTGGTTTGCTAGGATATACAAGCCACCAAAGGGAAAGGACATCGCATTGTTCGTTCCTTGCTCGTACACGAAACCCTACTCTAGATCAAAGACACACAGACTAATAGACAAAGCAGTTAAGGCCAGTGGTAAAGAGAAGAGAGTGCACAAACTGGTTATCACAAGTCCAGGAATAATCCCATTTGAGTTCAACAACTACTATCCATTCAATGCATATGACTGGGACGAAAAACTAGAAACCCCCGACATAATGAAGGTTTACATAGAGAAAAACAAAGAAAGAATCATAAACTACCTAAAGAATCATGCGAGGCATTACAAACACTTCATAGCATATTTCAGATTGGACGCAGAGAGTTTAGACGCACTGAAACAGGCATGCAACAAACTGGGGATAAACCTGATACTAGCATACGACCCAGAAACGTACCAGAGACTAGAAGAATCCGGAGAAAAAAAACCATTGTTCAGAGACGAGTTGCTATCACAACTCACTGAAACACTAAGGAGACTAGACTAATTCCATCCTCATTCTCCTCATTTGCATGTTCTCCAGGGACGCGGACATCAGAGCGCTAGCGACCAACCTAGAAACATCCCACATGAACAGCGCAATAAATGCCGGTCCCATGCTTATACCAAAAACATTTATGATTATCTCTCCAAGCAACTCGTTCTGGCCAAATCCGTAGTACGATGAGGGAATCTTCTCAAGCAATAGCAGAATGGACAAAACTAGGAACAGGGACACAGGATTCACGGAATATCCGATACCCATGAGGAACACCCAGAGAGATAGAGAATCAACCGCCCACCTAGTGACATCCAAAAGCCCAAACACCAGCGCATCTCCATGCGTGAAAACGTTCAACATAGGGATTCTAGACAAGATCATCCAAAGAATCCCAACCAGTAACAACCAGGCCCC
>JALWQZ010000025.1 GCA_027077895.1 Microcaldota archaeon
TTAACGCAAGTAATCCTGTCCTTGGCCCCGGTGAGCAGGCAGTTTGTGATCTGCTTACGAACTCAGGCTTTAACGGAAGTAAGACCGTAGAGATTTATGGCAACGGCACAAACATCGTGGCCTTGCCGGTAAACGAAGAAACGGCTGATAAGAGTCTTGTGGGTTGGTGGTCTTTTGATGATGTTAAGTATAATGGTAGTGTTTGGATTGCCCCTGATGATTCTGGCAATGGCAATGATGGTGTTTTATACAATGGAAGCAATGCGTGCACAGACTACAACGGAGGCCACATACCAAGTTATTGCCCACAAATAGTTAATGGTGTTAGAGGGAAGGCGTTGAAGTTTGATGGTGTGAACGATTACATTGAGATATACCCTTCAAATAGCCTAAATAATTTAGACAAATTATCAATATTACTATGGGCAAACAGCATAAAAAACAAAACATATTTGATAGTGGGAAAAATAAAGGCATGGTTCAACAATGGGTATCGAGGTTGGCATCTGAGTGCAGCAGGCATCCCTCCCCAAGTTTTATTTGAAGTGCAAAATGGGACTGTCAGGAGGAATGTTGGATATGATATTGGGAGAGTATATCCTTGGGAGTATTTATCTGGGACATGGGATAGATTGTATATGAAAGCATATCTAAATGGAACCTACAAACATTTAAACTTAATAAAAGGGCATAGCACAAATGCTTACCCCCTATATATAGGTGGTTTTCCGCCAGTTTATACCTACTTCAACGGCACCATAGATGATGTCATGATCTTCAACCGAGCCCTAAACGAGAATGAGATAAGCTGGTTATACAAGTGGGGCCTGCCGCACCAATGAACTCACGGCACAACCTTAGTCCCATTAACCAGTTCTTTATCAAACAGTATCTTCTTGACGGCCACTGGGTCTAGGCCATTCACAATGTAGGATTCAACACCAGATTCAACCGCAAACTTGATTCTTCTCAATTTGTCTCTCATGCCGCCCATAACATGAGGGTGAGCATAGTTGGAAACCTTGAACTCATCCACTAATTTCCCGTCAACAATCACGCCAGAATCTGAGAATATGACTAACCTAGAATTGGTGACCTTGGCAATGTATGCCGACATTGTATCACTCGAACTTGCAGAAACCAAAACATTTGTGTCAACAATCAGGCCACCCCCAGTCACAAAACCGCCCCTGCGTATTACAGAAGCATTTGACCACACAAAATGATCTCCTCCTTTAACAAAAAGGTGCCTAGGTGGAACCGGTTTCATACTCAGTAAAGAGGCAATTGTCTCAATGTTTTTTTCAACCTCTGAATCAACAATATGATAACCTACAAATCTTTTCTCGAAATTGGATGGGTTTTTTGGTTTGTCTGTCAGGTCGTACTCAAAAACCAGTTCATGTAACGCTTTCCCTGCACCGATAACAACCGCTTTCCAACCTTGGAGCGAACCGACTGCCTCCAATATGTGCTTTACCCTAGAAACATCCATGTGGTGATCTGGGAATAGAAGCGAACCACCAATCTTTATCACTGTGCCTTTCTGAATAAATCATCCCTCCCCAGTTTCAGTATAGAATGAAGTTCGTACCCTTCAAGCCCAATTCTCCCACCTAGATGAGTCAACTCTATGGGAACGAATATCCCCTCTACCTTGGCACCCAGATGCTCAACCAAATGTGCCATCCTGCGCATGGTTTCCCCTGTTGCTATTATGTAGTCCACAAGTAAAACCCTGTCTCCTGGCTTTAACGCGTGTTTTTGCAGGTTGATAACTCTGTCTGGGTTATACTCATGAGAATAAACACTAGAAACAACATCCCCAGCCAGATCCTTCCTAAACATTGGAACAATGCCAACACCTAACTCCCTGGCAAGCGCACCCGCCCATATCAATGCCTGCATGTCCTTTGCAACTATGTAGTCAACTCTCCCTCTGTAATACTCAGCCGCGTATCTTATTACCCTAGAGAATAAATCCGGGTTCCTCAAAACCGGGGTAGTATCCACGAACAGTATTCCCTCCTTCGGGAAGTCTTTCACAACATTTATTTCCTTGTACAACTCCTTCTTTAATTCCTCTGGCCCATCAACGACCCTTGGCTCTCCCATGCCCTGCTTCCTCATCCACACACAATCATACGTCGTTTCAAGGACCTTCCTCTCATCAACCAACTCCACCAGTATGCCCACCGCCTTTCTCTTGTCCTCCTTGCCCATCTCATCCCACTTGTTCTTCAGCAGGAAGTTCATCAACCTTCTGCATCTCTCTGTCTCTATGAAGCCATTCTCGTTAAAGCAAGGGCTGGTGTCTATTTCAGCATATATCTTATCCCAGTACACAGGAAGACCTAAAGAATGCAAGACAGAGACCAACAACCTTCCAGTGGACCTTCCTCCAACAAGCCTCTTTATCACAGTGTGCTTGCTTTCTTCACTCTTCAATACAAAAACACCAACACCGTTCTCCTTCAACAGGGAATAGACCTTAAACAATGGGTTATCATCTCCAATCTCTTTCCAACCTTCTATGAAGTAGATGGAGTTTATTAACAGGATAACATCAAATCTCTTGTCCGTCTCAAACTCCTCAAACCTAGTTACATGGATTTCTGGGTTCAGGCCTGATGCCCTAGATCTAAAAACATCTGCCATTCTAGAACTAGGGTCAAGATACGTAATATTGGGTCTGTATCCCATGTCAATAAGGCCAGAGATTATCTCAAGTTCTGGCCTCCCAGTCCCACCACCGACCAGGAGGATGTCGATATATTTAGATTTGAGTAAATTGGTTAAATGGTTTAGAATATGCCTAGCCGTCCTCTCCTTCTGGTTTGTTAAGTCCATATATTCCAGGTACGTGTCAATCTCTTTGTCAAAAAATTCCCTCGTTTTCTCAATTTCCATGTCTTTGCACCACGAACCTGTTCCACAATCTCCATTTAAAAATGTTACCACTTTGTAGTCCTAAAAACCGACAATCGCAGACATGTCAATGTTTTAAATAGAATAAACCAAAATTCAGGTATGCTCGATATTGAGGCATGGCTAGAGATGCTCAGGCCAGTGAACATAATAATGGCAGGGTTGGGAGTGGCAATAGGGTACTTTCTAGCAGTTAAGGGGTTCCCAGTCACAGAAAACCTAGGATTAGCCATGCTGTCTGCAATGGTAATCGCTAGTTCGGGTATGATAATAAACGACTACTTTGACAGGTTCATAGACGCCAGGATAAAGCCCCACAGGCCAATACCCAGTGGGAGAGTAAAAGCAATCCATGCATTAATCGCAAGTGTGGTTATATTTGGTATAGGTGTTTGGTTGGCGTATCTTATAAATGACATGACTGCAATAATCGCATTAAGTGCTGCTGTTTTGCTGATATTGTACTCGTGGTTCTTTGCCAGGACTCCATTGGTGGGTAACTGCATCGTTGCGTTGAACACAGGTTTATTGTTTGTGTTTGGTGAGGCCGCTGCAACCAGAAGGATATTCTCACTGAATATATCTGTCCTTTTCACACTGGCGTTCCTGTCCACCCTGGCTAGAGAGATATACAAGGATGTTGAAGATGTTGAGGGGGACAAGATAGTCAGAAAGACACTTCCCATGGTGATAGGGAGAGAATGGTCAATGTGGGTAGCGGGCCTCTTTGCACTCTTAGCAGTAATTGCAAGCCCAGTTCCCTATATTCTAGGCGGACTGAGCATAGATTACCTAGTGAGTGTTGCAATTGCAGATTTGATTTTCGTGTACATTGTGTTTTCAGGAGTAGTAAAGGGCAAGGTGTACTCTAAAGAGTTAAAGATTGCTCAGTTGATTGCATTGATTTCTTTCCTAATTGGGATGTAATGTTTTTATTTCCAGACTTCATTTTCTAGGCCATGAGAGGAATCAGTCCAATCGTGGCCGTGGTTCTGCTGATAGGGATTACAGTGATTGCAGGTGTTGGAATCTACTTCTGGCTTGAGACGTACACGAGCAAGCCGGCCACACCAAGCATGCCAGGAATGTTTATTGTAAACCCAATTGGCCAGGGGAAGATTCTGATTGCCAATTTGGGAAACGAGCCATTGAATGTTTCTGCCCTGAAGGTGAGCGATGCCAACGTGAACATATCATGCGAAAATTCAACCATTGGCCCAGGTGAGCAAGTGGCGTGTAATGTCTATGGGCACCCATCATCAAAACAGATCCTCATATACGGAAACAACGTTGGGAGCGTTGCGTTACAGGTGTCCTCAACGAATGAAACTGTAAAGCCATGGTCTCCAACTCTTGGGACCTACACTTACCGACAGGAGATAGACGTTGGGAGTGTGAACGGTTCGAGTGAGAGCGATTATCAGATTCGCATTGAGTTGAACGATTCAAACGTCGGACCTCACTTCAATTGGTCTGATAAAGGGCTTAGGTTTACGGAGTTAAAGGATGGGAAAGAAGTAGCCTTGCCTTATTGGATTGAGTATTGGAATGCAACAAACCACAGCGCAGTGGTTTGGGTAAAGGCAGACGCACCGGCCACTCTGTACATGTACTACAATGCAGGGAGGCCAAGCGAAAGCCAGGCCTCGAGTGTGTTCATTGATGACATACCTGGCCTTGTGGGGTTTTGGCCATTTGACGAAGGCCAAGGTGATGTGGTTCATGATGAGAGTGGTTATGGCAACGATGGAACGATTAAGGGAATGTATACTTTAGATTTCAACGAAAACCATACAGGAGATTATGTTGATTGTGGGAATAATAGCATACTCAACATAACACAAAATATTTCACTAACTGCGTGGATAAAACAGGGTGATTACGGGTTAGACTATGAAATACCTGTCTCAAAATTTTACTCATACTTCTTGGGCGCACGAAATGCTGATGATCACAGACCCACCTTTGGGTTATTCTTTTCAGATGGAAGCAGCCATTATCTCAAGGGGTCAATACTGCCTGATTCTTGGTTACATAAATGGCATTTTCTTGTTGGGACATATGATGGTCACACAATGAAATTGTATATCGATGGAAGATTAAACGCTAGTTACTCAATATCCAAAACAATAAAGCCAACACAATATTCCGTTAAGATTGGAGAATGGGCACATTCAGATTGGTTTTCAGGTAGGATTGCAGAAGTGCGCATATACAACAGGACGCTAAACGACACGGAGATACAGAAATTGTACTCGCTTGGTCCTGGCGCAGACTACGCTAAGGATGGCTTAGTGCTTTGGCTCAATTTTGGAAAAAAGAATGCAAACGATCAATCGGGCAATGGAAACGATGGAACGATATATGGAAGCCCTCAATGGGTCGTGGACGGGCCTTATTCTGGATGGACATCAACAAGTAATGGTAGATACATCCGCTTTGATGGTATAGATGATGGAGTGACAGTACCATACTCCGAAATAGGCGAATTAAAATTACCCTACACCATTATAGGGAAATTTAGAGTTAATAGCAATAAAGTAAATAATTTGTGGACTAAGAAACTAGATAGTGCAGTATATGAGTATCAGGCATATGCTTACTGGCAAAATAATTGGATATCAACAAGTGCTTGGATGAACAAAACATCACGTGCGTATTCCTTTAGTGGTGGGAACATCAAAGTGGGCAATATTTTTACTGTTGCCGTTGCGTCAAATACAACAATAGCAAAGATGTACGTTAATGGAGAGTTGGTAGGGAGTGACGCAGTTTCTGGACAGGTAGGCCAGGGAGAAACAGATCTGCAAATTGGGTGGCAAGGGAGTAACAGTTGGTATCTAAATGGGAGTGTGTATTACTTTTTAATTATGAATAAAACACTAAACGCTAATAAGATCCAAGAGATTAATGATAACTACGCCTTTGCCACGCCTCACTATAACGGCCACCTACTAGTGAGAAAAGGCTATGAATTGCCAAGTGTTAGTGTGAAGGAGGAGGAAACGTTATGAATGAAAATTTTGTGCAGAGCGTTTATGCAATTGGAGATGCAAACTGGGACGCATTAGTGGCCTTGAACTCAATGCCAGAGGAGGAAAAGCAGATCGTTACAGATGTGACTTGGGTTCCTGGAGGGGAGGCACAGAACACGGCCAGGAAACTGTACGAACTGGGAGCAAACGTGAAACTAATAGCCGCCATAGGAAACGACGAACTGGGGGATCAACTCGTGGAAATCTCACCATTCGCAGAATTCACCAGATTCAAGGAGAGAAAGACTGGCCTGACCATTGCGTTCACATTCAAGGACGGCTCAAGGAGTTTCATAACAGACAGGGGAGCAAACGAACTTCTATCCTGGGATCAAGTGAACAAGACAGACCTGGAAAAATCAAAATTCGTTTTCAAAGGTGGATACTGGCACAACAAAAAATTCAGGGAAGATGGTGGAGACAAGAAACTGTTCAAAATAGCAAAGGACCTTGGGAAGACAACCGGCCTGAACCTTGGCTGGAACTATGAAGGCTGGGACGATGGAAAGAGGGACAAATTGCTGGATATACTGGAGAATGTAGACTACCTATTCTTGAACGAGGAAGAGGCAAAAGATTTAGCAAACACAGACAGTTTAGGAAGGGCAGTGGACTACCTAGCAGACTACACCACACTAATTGTACATGTGGGCGAAGAAGGTTGCCTGTTCAAATCAAAGCAATTAGAGGCGAGTGTCCCAGTGGAGCCTGTAATCCCAGAAAATCCTGTTGGAGCGGGAGATGCCTTCAACGCTGGATTCATCCTAGAATTGCTAAAAACAAACGATCCAATAAAGGCCTGTAAATATGGAAATATAATAGGTAGAAATCACGTGTCCAAACCACCTGTCAATTACATGGGCGGAAGATTATTAAATGGTGCAATCCCGTAATTATGTGGTGGTGGAATTGCCAAGAAGAAAAAGGAAAACCACAACGAAGCCGATGGGCAGAATATCAACTAAGTACATTGAGATTTATTCTCCTGAGGCCAGAAAGAGAATTGTTCTCCCTGTTAG
>JALWQZ010000026.1 GCA_027077895.1 Microcaldota archaeon
AGAACATAGCAGTTCTAGATTTTAGAAGTTTGTATCCAAGTATAATCATATCTCACAATATAGATCCGTTCACGCTGGACAAAGAAGGAAAGTGCAAGGACTACTACGAATCCCCAAATGGTTATAGGTTCTGCAAGGATAGGAAGGGCTTGATTCCAACAATACTAAGAAAGGTAATTGAAAAGAGAATAGAGATAAAGAAGAAAATGAAGGAGTATCCAAAGGATTCCCTTGAGTACAAAGAACTATATGCAAGGCAGTGGAGTCTGAAGATAGCAGCAAATGCCACTTTCGGATACATGGGTTACGCTAGGGCAAGATGGTATTCAATGGAGTGCGCAAAGGCAATAACTGCATGGGGCAGGTACTACGTCGGTAAATTAATATCGGAAGCAGAAAAAGCCGGGTTTGAGGTGATATATGCAGACACAGATTCTGCCTTCATAAAACTGGGAAACAAAAGCAAGGAGGATGTCTTCGAGTTCTTGAGGGGGTTCAACTCAAGTCTGCCTGAGTTCATGGAGGTAGAGTTTGAGGGGTTCTACAAAAGAGGTATATTTGTAACTAGGAAAATAGGAAAGGGTGCCGCAAAGAAGAGATATGCCCTGCTATCTGAGAACGGTGAGATGAAGATAACTGGGTTAGAATTTGTTAGAACAGACTGGTCAGAACTGGCAAAGGAGATACAGAAAACCGTCCTAAGGCAAGTATTAGAGGGCGATGTAGAGCAGGCCAAGAACACAGTTAGAGAAGCCATTGACAAGATAAGGAAGGGGGAGTATCCACTAGAAAAGTACACGGTGTACACACAGTTAAAGAGAAACATCTCCCAGTATGATGCAATTGGTCCACACGTCCGCGCTGCCCAGAGGTTAGCAGAGGCAGGGCATATAATAACACCTGGAATGCTTATAGGATACATAGTAACAAAGGGTGGTGGGAACATAGGGAACAGGGCATACCCATATTTCCCTGTAAACCTAGTTGGAAACAGAGAACCAGATCCTGACTACTACATAAACAACCAGGTCCTTCCTGCTGTAATGAAAATACTAAGAGAGATAGGGGTCACAGAAGAAGACTTAAAACAGGGAGGAAAGCAATCCTCCATATCACAGTGGTTCTAGAAACCTAACTTCTGCATGGCATCTGCGATGAACTGCTTGTACAAATGGGGTTTTGTCTCCTGCACGTCCTTCAGGCTAAAATACCCTCTCTCCTTGGCCATGTCCTCTGCTATGAACTCAACTCGCCTCTTCTTGTCTATTGGTAATTCCTGGTACTTCTCAAACTGCATTTCTATCAAAACCTTGTTTGCACCTGCCATCAAATCACCAACCAGGTAACTCAACCGTCAAATAAAAAGATTACACAAATGAAAAGAATTAAAAAAAATAAGCAGTAAATTTGAATATGAAAGGAATAACACCAATTGTAGCAGTTGTTTTGCTCATCTCGATCACAGTTATTGCAGCTGTTGGTATGTACTATTGGGTTGGGGGTTTAACAAATAAACCCAAAACACCTGAGCAACCTGCGTTAATAAGTGCAGAAGTAATAAATACGCAAGCGTACGGAAAAACAGTTAAAGGTTTGCTACTACAAAACGTTGGAACAACCACATTTTACTACCCATCTGACTCAAAACTGAGATCAGACAAAGGGTTGATCTGCTATTTATCCTTCAATAAAGAAAATAGCAAAGATGAATGGAGAGAATTAAAACCTGGCCAAGGGACTACGTGTTATATATCTAACAACGAATTACCATCAAAAAATTCGTTAGATACAGTGGCTGTTAACAACCCTACAGAATTTACAGGTGTTGTAACATTCTACGGAGGCAATATGGCTCCAATAAAGGTTTACATAAACGGAAACGTAAGTCATTTATCTTGGGAGTCATCAGGTGGAACAGGAGGCAGTGGCTTGGGGCATCCATAGGAAGCATTGCACAACCCATTTAAACATCTTAAAACAAAACTCATTCTCATGAACAAGAATATTGCAGTCCTTGGAAGCGTGGAAGGCCTGGACCTTGGAAAGAAATCGAGCGAGCACGACATTGTGTATTTCTCTAGGCTGGACTCTGGGGACATCTACAGCATATTCGTGCCAAAGACGTACCCGGAGAAGATACAGAGCATGCTCGTAGCCGTGAACCTGGCAGACTTCGTTGTGCTCAGGATTGACAACATAGACTGGAAACTGGGGGAGCAGATAGTCGTCTGCAATCTCCTAGAAAAGCCCGGGCTCATATTTGCAGAAGACTGGGTTTACGAGCAGGTGAAGCCCTTTCTAAAGGGCACGAACCTAGAAAATTGGCCACAAGTGGCAGAGGAAAAATCCCTCTGGGAGAAACTGAGGGATTGGAATCCTCCAGAAAGAGAAGGGAAAGAGGTATGGATTGACCAGGCATTCAAGGTGAAGAGTGTTGGAACCGTGGTTTTGGGTGTAGTCAAGGCAGGGAACATTGCAGTTCATGATAAAATGATGGTATGGCCTGCCGGGAAGGAAGTAGAAGTGAGAAGCATACAGATGCAAGACAAGGATCAAAAGGAGGCAGGGGCCAACGCTAGAGTTGGCCTAGCACTAAAGAACATTGAACCAGAAGAAATCCCAAGAGGTAGCATAATGGGGGACACGCACAACCTAGAGTCCGTCCCGGAATGGAAGAAACTAGACCTGTACAAAGGAGACGAAACAAAAATCACACATATATTCCACGGTATAACATTTGCAGGTTATCAGAACGGCCAGTTGGTAAAACCGATGCCCATAAGCATAAACAAAAGGTTTTTACTGGTTGAAAACGCGAACAAGAAGGGGTTGAGGATCGCAGGGTATGGTGACATAAATGGAGAATGAAGAAAAATGGAAAAAAGCCGGAGAACTGACCTGGAAGGCAATTGAATACGGGGAGAAACTGATAAAACCTGGAAAGACATACCTAGAAATCGCAGAGGCAATTGAGGAGTTCATAAAAGACAATGGAGGAGACACTGCATTCCCACCAAACATGTCAAGAAATAAGGAAGCAGCCCACTACTCACCAGGCGTGGACGACGATAGGGTAATAGGGGAGACAGACATAATAAAACTAGACTGCGGCGTGCAAATAGATGGATATATTGGTGATGCGTCAAAGACAATAGACTTGTCTGGGGAAAACGGAAAACTGGTTGAAGCAAGCGAGCAGGCACTAGAAAACGCCATTGCATTAATAAAAGCCGGCCAGGACTCTAGAAGGATAAGCGAAGAGATTGAGGAGACAATAAGATCATACGGCTTTGAACCAATAAGAAACTTAGGGGGCCACGTCATTTCTAGGTGGATCCTGCACACTGGCTATTCAATACCAAACGCACCTGCAGGCAATTTCAAATTCGAGGAAGATATGATAGTTGCAATAGAACCGTTCGCTAGCACTGGGAGAGGCCTAGTCCACGAAGGCCCAGAAACAACAATCTTCATGATTGAAGGGAAACTAAGAGCAAGAAACCCCATCTCTAGAAAGGTCTACAACTATGCATTGGAGAAATACAAAACACTCCCATTCAACGAGAGGTACATGCTGCCTGTGGCAAAGGGATTCCAACTGAGGGTGGCATTGAGAGAACTATCGTCAACTGGCTCATTCCACCCGTACCCAATTCTAATAGACACGGGTCTGGTCTCCCAGAGGGAGGTAACCGTGCGCGTGGAGAAGGACGGGGCGGTAGTCCTAACAAAGTAATTTAAACCCTAAACTCGTTTATTTATCATGAAACTTGAAAGGCCGTCCAACCTAGGAATCGCAGGTATAATCCTATCTATTATCGGATTGTACCTATTTCTCCAAATAAACCTCCAGTTCAGTTTAACAAATGTCCAGATTCAATGGATGCCAATAATCGGGGGTCTAGTTCTAGGTGTTGGGCTAGCCATCATATACAAGGAGAAGCAATTAACAACGACCTTAATAACATTTGCTGGTTTCCTAGCACTGGCTGCATTTAACTGGATAGCCATAGGATTTGCATTCGGAATACTCATCCCTGGCCTCATAGGAAGTGGAAAATCACTACCTTATTACTTGACCGCAATAGTGATATTCGCAGTGGTGCTAGCCGCAGTCAGTGAGAACCCACGACCCTACCAAAACGCGCTCCTAGACCAGATAACAAACATGACACTTGAAAACTCAAACGGCCTGACCCTAGGGCTAGAAAATCAAGTGACAAATTTCCTGCCCAGCAAAGACCAAGTCAATCAAATAATGAATTCTATGATGCCATGCAATAACCAGACGTATCAACAGCAGTGTATACAGTTAAGGACAGAACTTGCAAACCAGTTGTATGCCCAGATTCATTCTCCAGAAACAGTACAAAGGATAAAACAAGAGATTGCAAACCAGTTTAAGGTAGACAAACCGACGCTGGAGGCCACAATTACGCAGATGCCAATGATGAAGGAACTCCTAAACAACATTGAGTACGTTGTTGCGTTCATTGAAGCGAGTATATTTCTAGTGTACTCAATAGCCATAAGCATATCTGTGGGCATAACTGGGTTCATACTAGGATTCATACCAGAGAAAAAAGGCGAGCCCGGCGGGATTTGAACCCGCGACCTGCCGGTCCGAAGCCGGCCGCTCTATCCTAGCTGAGCTACGGGCCCAGAATCAGCGTCGTATATAGTAGTGTATAACCGGATAACTAAATTCTTCTCCCTCAAACACCTTATATGCAGCATAGACCGAATAAGAGATAAAGACAGTACCCAACAGGTAGAAAAAGCCTAAAAACAGGTTGGTCCACATTGTGTTAAATTCAGTGGAGATGTATGCTAGCAATAAGAGACCCCCTAAAACAATCATCCAAATCAACTGCCAAACCAGCGCCTGCTTTATTTGATGTTTTGTATAATCAGAGTGAGCAAATGGAAAAACAATAATTGGACCTATCACCCAAAGGAATATAGGAAAGTGAGCCCATCCTGCCAGAAAATTATCTTCAATCTCTTCTGTCATGTAAAATTTATTGTTGCAATAGATTTTAAATCTTTACAAAAAGAAAACCTTATATTGTAAAACCAACGAAAATACTAACGCAGCCCCGTGGTGTAGTGGCCAAGCATGCAGGCCTTTGGAGCCTGCGACCCCGGTTCGAATCCGGGCGGGGCTATTTGGGGCCTTGGCTCCAAGCCAGAAGGTGAACCTGTGCCCGCCCGCAGGTCGACGCATCGGCCTTTGATTCGGGCAGACCTATTCAATGGGCAACTCTTTATTGTTTAACAACCTCTAGGAGGGGTGTTGGGTCGTCTTTAAGGTCATATTTATACTTCTCATAATTTGTGTTTTCCATCAACTTGTCTGATATAACACACCCTGGATCCGGACCTAGTGGATCTCCTGTATATGCATAGGCTCTAGCCCTACAACCACCACACACATATCTAAACGGACACCTACTAGCAAAGTGTTCGCTTGAGTCCCTGTCTCTAAATTTGTTAAACAACTCGCTGTTCTTCCAAACATTGATGAACCCATCCTTCAAAGCATTCCCTACCTTTATGGGCAAGAAAACGCATGGGTAAACATCTCCATTATGATCCAGCGCACAGTACGCTCTCCCTGCACCACAACCACCAACAAAGTCAGCCAGGGCAACCGCCTTGTCCGCATATTTTGGATCTAATGGTATATCTCCAAAGTGTGCCAAGGAAACATGGTCTCCCTGCTTGCTCATAACCTTTTCAACACTTATTCTCGCGTAGGTCGGGCTAGTTGAGAATACATTTAATCCGCCCTTTTCTAACTCAGCATATAGATATTTCATCAATTCTTCCCTCTCCTTTGGCCCCAAGTCCAATGCCTGTATCTCCTTACCTCTACCAACTGGAACGAAGTTAAAGAATATCATGGTACAAACGCCTAAATCCCTGGCCAACTGGACCATTTCTGGGACCCTGTGTAGGTTCTGCTTTGTAACAGTATAGGCAATACCGGTGCATAAACCTGCCTCCTTGGCATTCTTTATCCCCTGAACCGCTAGTTTCCATGCGCCCTTAACCCCCCTAAACTTGTCGTGCTCTTCTGGGTCAGGTGAGTCTAAACTTACCTCAACGTATCCAACGCCAGACTCTTTCATCTTCCTCGCGACTTCAGGGGTTATCAAAGTGCCATTGGTAGCGACATTGACGTATATGCCCTTTTCAGACGTGTATTTGAATATTTCAAATATATCTGGTGCCATTAGAGGCTCCCCGCCTGAGAATGCAATGGCAACAACACCTGCCTCATCCATCTGGTCAATGAGTTGTTTCTTCTCCTCTGTTGATAATTCATCAGGCGCACCTTGAGGAGTTGCGTTTGCGTAACAGTGGATGCATCTCAAATTGCACTTTTTGGTTATGTTCCAAACCACTAGAAATGGAGCCACTAATTTTTGCGGTTTTGTAATTCCATACTCTGCAACAGATCTCACGGTGGTAACCAAACCTCTCCTGTAATAAGGATCCTTAAAAGTACCTATGAAATCATCCTTTGTTCCACCAAATGCCTTTGCCCCCTGGGAGATTGCAAAGTCAATTACCTTGTAGTTAAACCACTCTCCTATGTTCCTTGGCTTTCTTTCTCCGACTGCTATTTCAAGCGCAGGATCAAGCCTTTTCTTCTGAGAAAAATGTTTGAGCATTACCCTGACTATTGGATTCTCAAATACTTTCTTTAACTGAACTCCAACGTCCCCTAGATCAGACATACACTCACCTCTAGAAAGAAAGCGAATATTTATTAGTCAAAGTTGTGTTTAAACCTTTCCCCACCGAGAAGTTATTAAATAAAATCAAACAAAAATATAGAGCGCGGGCTCGTAGTCTAGGGGTCAGGACGCCACCCTTACAAGGT
>JALWQZ010000027.1 GCA_027077895.1 Microcaldota archaeon
TTCGCTCTTCTAGCCATTCTCCTCTTGTACTGCACTTGGTGCTTCTCTCCAGCAGGGCAGAAGTGGAAGTTTATCCCCGCCTCCAATGCCTTCAATGCCAGTTCTAGGCCAAATTCCCTGGACCCCCTTGCCTGTGGCTCTATCTCGTTTTCCCTTTCAAAACCTAGGCTCTCCAATGCCTTCCAGTTCGTGTCAGAGAATTCCAGTTCGTTGACGTTGAAGTAATCTACATCCAGTTTCCTTGCTAGGTCCACTAGGCCAAGAATCTCTGATTTCCAAGGCGCTAAATGCATTCCTGGCACTTCAATGGCCACGTCCATGCTAGTATCTAGGGCGGGTTTGAGCCTTTCCTCCTTTTGTGGCCCTAGGAGGTCGAACCTTATTTCGTCTAGTCCTGCTTTCTCTAGGCGTTTTACAACGTTGGGCCTTGCATGGTAGCCGTTCGTGTACAGGTGAATATGGAACCTGTCTCCAAAGTGGTCCTTTAACATCCTGATTGCTTTCACGGTTCTAGCAATGGTTTTTTCATTTGTTAAAGGATCTCCCCCGGTTATGCTGGCCCCCAAGGCATGCATTTCTTCTCCTTCCACTAACATGTCCTGCCATTTCCTTATTGGCCTCTCGTTTGCCCATGACTGGTCTTTCCCTGCCCGCTTTGTGCTTATCGGGCAGTATGGACATGAGAGGTTGCATAATCCGGTTATGAATATGACCTCCTTTGCCCCTTTCCAACAGAGTTTACACCCTGGACTAGGTTTTCCAACTAGCAATGCTCCCCATGGTTTTTTCACTAGAATCATGCATAGGTTTGGGATTTTGCTATTTTTAGGATTATCCTTTTAAACGTCTGTTCAGTTATTTCTCCGAAATATTTATAAAAGGCCGCTGGGTATAATGTAACAACTAAAAGGTGGTTAAATGGTGTTTGGTAGGTCAATGTCCGCCCAGGCCAAGTTTAGAAAACTCTTGAAGATGAAGAAGAAGGAGATAAAACATGATTTTCGCAATGGCAGAATGTCATATTCTGACTATGTCAATGCCAAGAAGAGTCTGAAGATTTTGATAAGGAGGACTAGACCTGGTTTGTTTGGTAGGTACCGGGTTGCTTCTGTTGATGCCGAACATCTCAATGAGATTTTATCTAGTGTGCATGGTGTAAAGATTGCTGCACCTAAGGGTACGAAGATAAACCTCTACTACCGGCCATTTGCAAGAACCACTGCCCTTGAGTCTGCTGTGATGGCGTTGGTACATGGTGTTAATCCGCCGGCGGGCAAGATCGCTGGAGGGAAATTCTTACATTCCGTTATGACAGAGGACCTTCCAAAATGGTTTGAGGCTAAAAAAACAGAGGAGTCCAAATCCAAGAAGGAGACAGAACCTAAACCGGAGAAGACAGAGTCAGCGGGTAAGGAGAAGGAATTGGAAGAGAAACAGATCGCAACCCAAGAGAAGCCAGGAACCGCCGCCAATAGATACGTACGTAGGGTATCTGTTGTGAAACCTAGGATAAGGTACTTGCCCCCAAAAACTGTTTCTAAGGAACTGGTTGAGAAGGTTGAGAAGAGGTTGTCAGAGAAGCCAGCAAGCAAGCAGGTCACGCAGATGAACCTTGAAATGACAAAGGCTGAGGAGAAGAAGATAGCGCGTGGAAAGAAACCTAGAAGGCAAACCCCCGGTGTCAAGCAGGTTACTCTTGATGAAATTAAGCAGGTGGAGCGCAAGATAAAGACAGGAACTCTTGATGATTTTGGCCTTGAGGTGAAGACCTCAACTGTGGCTGGTAAGAAGAGGCCATCAAGAAGCAGGCCTAAAAAAGTTAAGGGAACCACGGCTGGAGCCGTTCTAGAAGAGGTAAATACGGGAGCAGTGAAGAGGGCAGTGAAGCAGTTGAAGATAACATCTGAGACATCTGAGTTGGTTAGTACTGCTAAAACCACAAGAACTCGATCAGGAAAAAGGCCAACTAGACGGTCCAGTGGTAGGTCTGGCAAGCGCTCTGGTACGCAGGCCAAGAGGAGTGGGAAGACTCTGTTTGACTTCGAAGAGAAGTCTACTTCGGTTAAGAAGGTGACGAAGAAGGTTACGAAGGAAGAATCAATCAGCGTTGAGTTGAAGAAACTAGAATCCATTGCTAGAAAACTTGGTGTTTATGAAGATTACAAAACTAGAATTGCTAGACTAGGTGCAGAGAAGGATCCAGAGAAGTTGAAAAAGAAGATAGATAAGGTGAAATCGGAGTTGGACTTTGCAAGGAAGTTAAAGAAGCAAGGAATGGATATTGAAGAACTTCGTGCCTTCTTTGGTTTATCCAGACGCGTTGGTGTGAAGAAACTCGCAGACTACGCCAAGGACCTAGCGAAGATAAAGGATATAGATAGAACTATAGCATACAGGAGCGACCTATCAGATGAAGAAGTTGGCAATATCAAAATGACACTTGAGAAGTTGACAGAAAAACATGGCGATCACTTCTATATTACGTTCTTGAAGGGTAGATTGCATGATGTTAGCGGAAACCCATCAGAGGCAAAATCATTTTACAACAAGTCCTTGTCTTTGCTACCAGACAAAAGAAGGGTGAAGAAGTTAGGGAATTACACAAAGAATGTTTTGATGTCTTACCCTTCCTTAAATAAGGAGAGGGTTGTCCTAGATGTTGTGAAGAAGTCAGGTCCAAAATGGCTTTCAAATATCAAGTCTTATTCAGATTTACGGGATAAGTTGAGAGGTTATCCAAATCTAGTCAGGGAACTTGACAATATAGTTCTAGGAGGCAAAACGGATGAGGAGGTTAGGAATGGTTTGAAGGGCTTGTTGCAGAGGGCTTCAATTATTCATGAGACAGTCTCATCAAATGATCTGTCAAGGATTGACGCTCTAATCAAGCAAAAGCCACACCCAGACCTACTTATTGCCAAGGGGAATATTATCTACAAGACAGATAAAGACAGGGCATTGAGGTACTTTAAGGACATGGACTCTTCAGGTGTGGATACATCTGGTTATTCTGGGTATATGGTTTCTAGGTTAATGTACGAGAAAGGGGATCTAAAGGGTGCTCTGGAGCACATACAGAATATGAATACAGAGGGCATTGATCCTGAGATACAGTCAAAGTTGAATGAGTTGAAGAAGGAGATAGAGGACAAGATGAAGAAACATCGTTAAATATATGTAAGCCATTAAGGATTGCATGCCTAGAAAGAGACCACACTCCAACTCAAAGTTATTTTGGGGGAGTATCCTTGGATTGTCACTAGTTTTCATTATCCTAGGGGCTATTGTGTTATACTCTAGTCTATCACGCATTACCAGTCCTGAAATAGGTATCATAGACATATACAAGCCAATAAGCACGGTTCCATCAGACACTTTGTTCTCAAAAACGATAAGTTCGGAGCGGATTATACGCGAGTTAAAGGAGGCGGAGAACAACCCCAACATAAAGGTGATATTCCTTGACATTGACTCTCCAGGTGGGAGTGTCGTTGCGAGCAAGGCAGTTGCGTACGCTGTTCATAACTCAACGAAGCCAGTTGTTGCGTACATAAATGACATAGGAACAAGTGGCGCCTATTACATTGCAAGTGCGGCTAATCTGGTCATTGCCGACGAGGACTCGTTGACAGGGAGCATTGGAGTCATTATGGAATTGGATAACTACGCGGGTTTGATGAGGAAGTTAGGTGTAAATGTGACGGTGATAAAGGAGGGTCAGTTCAAGGATATTGGGAATCCTGCTAGGAAGATGACTCCACAGGAGAAGCAGATACTCCAAAACATAACCTACCTTGCTTATCAACACTTCAAGAGAGACATACTCAAATTCAGAGGGAACAAACTTAAGGCACCGATAGACTCATTTGCAGATGGGCGGCCTCTCTCTGGGTATCAGGCATGGAAACTCGGACTAGTTGACGAACTTGGAACTAGACAGTTTGCCCTAGAACAGGCCTGGAAACTGGCTAACCAGACCGGAGAGCCGAGAACCGTTAATCTGAGTGAACAGAAGGTCTCGTTGCTAGACCTACTATTGTCCTCCATATCCCAGATAGCACCTGCTAGTTATTCTAGCGTTAAAATGGACGCACGCTTTTAATTTGGCTAGTCCAAAATATACGTGATGAACTATCTAGACGAACTGAGGTTTTCTGTTAAATATCCGTTCACTGAACTAGCAAAGAGGATAGTTTCAGAGATGAAAATCTCATTTGACAACCTCGATCCAGTCTTCATTGACAGGGCGATACAGAGGATAAACCAAGACGTCAAAGGTGGTGTACTTCTAAATGCTAACTCTAGGTTAACCAGAGTCCTTGAGGCAGATCTAGTTTCGTTCCCTGTATCCAAAATTATCGTCTCCTTGTCCCCCGATTCCTTTTTGAAGAAGAAATTTGTCTCTGGGGAAGCGAACGCGTTGAGAAAATTCCTATTTGTTGAGAAGGATGAGGTCCTTAACTCACTTGCGTTGGAGTTGGGGATAAAGATTGTTGGTGGGAAGGTTCATTACAAGTCATACCTAAAGTTCATTCCCCCAGATGAGTCATACAAACTAGTGTACCAGGACCTTTCTTCTGGTTATATACGAGTGAACCGTTCAACTCTTGTCGAATTAATAACAACGGCGTTTTCTAGAAAACTGGAGAGCGATATTTCTAGGAAGCCCAAGGGACTGGAGCACCTTTCTGTCTATCTCTCTGAGGTGTCTATTGAGAGGAAGCAGTCAATAAACTACTCCGGGCCAGTGGATGCAGATGCATTCCCACCTTGCATGAAGAAACTTCTCGCAGATGCTTCTGCCGGGGTTCACCTTGGTCATAATGCTAGGTTTGCCCTCGCAGCGTTTCTGGTGAATGTTGGGCTAGATGAGGACAAGATCATTGATGTGTTTAGGGGCCAGGACAATTTCAACGAAAGATTGACTAGGTACCACGTTGAGTATATTATGGGTAAAAAGGGCTCTGGAAGTAAGAGGCTTCCACCATCTTGTGATAAGATGAAGGTTTATGGTTTGTGTTTCAATCCTGACAACCTGTGCAAGAGGATAAAAAATCCCCTTGGATACTACAAGGCCAAAATTAGACGGAGGAACTATCATGGATCCAAAGGTATGGCTGAGAGATGAGTTTTCAGAGTACTACAAGAAGCACAAAGTGGAATCACCTCCAATGATAAATAGAAGGGAATTTGGAGTGGGTATTGAAAAGAAGATTGATTACAGACACCTATCATTTAAAGACGATAACGCCCTGAATGCATATCTGCGGATAAATACGCCACTATATATATCCTATTCCGCCGCATACTACGAGTTCCCTGGCGCGACACCCATGATTGCAAAGAATCTTCTCAGTGCTGATTTAATTTTTGATTTTGACATGGGAGACGTCATGTCTGATGTTCCAAAGTTCCCTAGGCCAGAAGACCTAGACCTAGTGAAAAGAGAGGTTGTCAAGTTAATAGAAGATTTCCTCATTCCAGACTTTGGTTTTAGTAAGGACGAGATTCTTGTGTTTTTCTCTGGTAGTAAGGGCTATCACATACATATACGGAGCGATGTTGTCCAGGATATGGACCAAAGGTCTAGGATGGAAATAGTGGACTATGTTTCTGGCATCATGAACCCGCGGTTCTTTGTTAAGGTTGTTGGGAAGAGCATACGTGGCCCAACGCCTGGCATGGGTGGGTGGCATGGGAAAATTGCTAGGGAGTTGCTAGACACACTATCTCTAGGTTCACCTGTTGAAATGAGCCGGAGACTAGGTATTGGCCTTTCTGTGGTCAATAGACTGATTGAGAGAAAAGAACAAGTTGTCGCTGGTATAAAATCTGGAGTCTGGGATCAAGCACCGGTCAGCAAGAACACGTGGTACTCTATCCTCCAGTCCATAGTTGCAGGAAGGGGAGTTAAGTTGGACAGGAATGTCACCATAGACATGGCAAGGTTGATTCGGCTTCCAATGAGTTTACACGGGGACAGCGGTCTTATAGTCGCTAGGGTAAAAAATATAGACACCTTCAAACCTCTAGATGATGCAATTGTGTTTGATAGAGACTATGTCCCTGTAGATGTTCCCCGCAACCTCAATATTTATCTAGGTGGAGACCAAGAAATAAGACCTGGTGAACAGGAGTTACCTAGGTACCTGGCGGTTTACCTAGTTGCTAAGGGAGGTGCGGTTCCAGTTGACAGATCTTGATTTTGAGTCGTTGAGGATGGTGCAGAGGAAGGAGAGGAATGTTGCCAATCTTACAGAGGTGCCAGAGGACTTCTACGAAGCATTGTCTGTTTACATAAATCACTTGTATGAGGAGACAAGTGATTCGCACGATTTAGGCAAGTTGAGGCTTTTGGAAAATTCTGTTAAAGTTGCTAGGGATGTATTCCAGAGGAGGCTCCAGAAAATAGTTGCAAGGGCATTGAAGGCCGCCAAGACAGATGAGTCATCTGATGAATACATGACTCCTGAAGAGAAGAGATTGTACTCTTCTATCCTAGAAAACTTAGAGGAATACAAGAATTTCTTTGAGAGTGTTGTTTCAGGCAAGTACATGCCTATCAAGGGAAATGAGTCTGAGGAGAAGTCCACAGAGGGCCCGCACGATGAAGAGGCCCATAAAGAGAGTGAGAATCCTTCCACAGAAATGCTTATAAATGAAACAGCTCAAAATTTAGTTCTAGCTAGGATAATTAAGGCCATTCCTAGATTTGTAGCCACCGATGGTAAAGAGTATGGCCCCT
>JALWQZ010000028.1 GCA_027077895.1 Microcaldota archaeon
AAGGGAATTTCAACATTCTGTAATGCGTTTAGGCTTGGTATTAGGTTATAACTTTGGAATACGAACCCAATTTTCCTTCCACGTATCCTTGCAAGGTTTTTATCGTCCATCTTTGTGGTATTTATTCCGTCTATGAAAACGCTGCCCTTTGTTGGCTTGTCTAGGCATCCCATCATGTGCATTAGTGTTGTTTTTCCGGAGCCGCTGGGACCCATTATGGATATGTACTCTCCTTTCTCTATCTTGATGTTTATGTCTCTAAGTGCCTCTACCTTCACATCACCTGTTCCATACGTCTTCCAGACATGGCGCAGTTCCAAAACGGGTTTCATTTTTTATTCACCTTGCGGTACCACCACCCTATGGTTAGGATAATGATAACTGCTAGAATAATCCAGATCCACGGATTTGATTTTTTCTTTGCGATGAATACACTCACACTGAATGACTGGGAGTAGGTCTTACCCTGTTTGTCTTTGTAATATACAGTTACATTTAGTTTATGAGTTCCTGGTTTGTTCATAATTAACCTGAAACTGGCGGTGCTCGCATCATCAACATCTATGCTACCTAGATACACTGTTCTATTGTTTAATACGACCCTTACATCCTCTGCCTCACCTGTGCCACTGTTCTCGAATTGTATTGCCATCTTGAACGGTGTCCCCGGTGTTAGCACTTCTTTGTCGTAATCTAGGTCTGAGATTGTCAATTGAGGTATGCCCCTGACATACATACCCACAGGTATACTTGTTTGCTGGAAGTTACCCCCCCTGACTAGCACGTACATCGTTGCTGGGCCTTCTTTGAAATTATCGGAGATTGCAATCGTGAAGTTAGTACACATGTTTTCATCTTTCATGAGTTTTTCAAAGAATCTTGAACTGCTGCCTATGACTGCGATGCTGCCTGACTGTTGGCTCAGTAGACTTTCACTGGTTGGTTGTGTGCTCAACATTGGAGAGAGAGTCACGTAGAAATTATCTATTTCTGCGCCTAGGTTTTTTATGCACAATTGCATTGTAGTTTCTTTTCCTGGCTCTGGAGGGTTGCTGAAGGAGACACGCGATACCTGTATGCCTGGATATCCAAGGACGGAAACCATTACAGGCATACTATAATCAACATTATCATATGAAACATCCACGTTCATTTCGTACGTGCCGGTTGTTGCAGTACTGCTTGCTTTATATGTGAAGTTTAGATCCCTCTCTTCTCCAGGGTTTAATGTATCCACGTACAGTATGTTCGGTGCCATCGCCACAACATATGATGTTTTACTTGTTAATTTAACTATCACGTCATTTACTGGGACATCTCCAGTATTCTTTATTTTTACTAGGACATTCCCAAGCCCCCCAGAGAGTACTTGTGAGGAGTAATCAAGTTTTGTGATTTCAACCCTCTTCTTGTTTTCCACATTTATCCCTATTGTGCGTACTGTCTCGACCTTGTTGTACCACTCCCTCTTTGTTCTGTTGTTGTACTCCCCATAGTAATACACCATTTTGTGGGTGAGTGTGTACTGACCAGGGTATGCATTTTTGCTCACGTTTAACAGGTAGACTACTGTCGCTGTTTGCATCGGGTCTAGTTTCGGGATGAACCCATCCACCTTTATGCCCGTAAATGGATAGGTTGTAACTAGGTGAGTTGATATGTTATACACTGTCTGGCTTCCCATGTTCTGTATATCCACATCTAATCTGACCACATTTCCTGGCTTTGCTGGGTCTGGATATGCCTTTACGAAATAAGGGTGATATAACATGTCACTTGTGTCTGCAAAGGACACACCGATAGTCCAAACGACCAAAATCCCAAGTATTGCCACAAAAAATTTACTTCTCATTTTCATCACCATTTGAATATCTCTTCTATGGGTTTTCCAAAAAACTTTGATATCTTGAATGCGAGCCGCAGACTGGGGTCATACTTTCCCTTCTCTATCGCAATTATGGTCTGCCTAGTAACCCCTAGTTTTCTTGCCAGTTCTTCCTGGCTTATCCCTCTCTCCTCCCTCAATACCTTCAACTTATTTTTCATATGACCCTCTCATAGTATCGTGTCATAACTAATTTTAGCAGTAGGAAGAGCCCAAGTGAAAATTCTAGTGTTCCAAGTACATTCTTGTTCATTCCCACAAATGGCCCCACGATGATTAGGAGCATCAGTATTAGGGAGAAAATTTGAGCGGCCCCTGTTGCTGAGGCCCTCTGTATTTCTACGATTCTTTCATCTATTATTGGTTCATCAACCAATGTTTTGAGCAGGTACATAACCCCTAGCCATAAAACAAATAGCATCACGTCGTAGAAAAGGAACCCATACCAGACCAGAATAAAGAATGCAATGAACACAATGACACCAGTCATCCTGCCTATCTTTGCAAACTGGTCAGCACTAATATGTAAAGTCTTCTTTACACTGGCCATATGTAAAGTTTTCTTTACATGTATATATAAACGTTTCTGAAATATTTTTAAATTGTAGGCCTCAAATTAATGTTATGAAGTCGAATAAGGAGCTTGTTGAGTATCTTGTTGATCATGGTTACATAAAGTCAAAAAGGGTCGAGCACGCTTTTCTGAGGGTTGATAGGAAAAAGTTTATTCCACAGGTATACTCTAGTTACGCATATTCAGATGATGCGCTCCCAATTGGTCATGAACAAACAATTTCGTCCCCTAGTGTGATTGCTGAAATGCTCGAGCATCTCAACGTTAGGCCTGGCGATAAGGTCCTCGAGGTTGGTACAGGTTCGGGCTATGTGACTGCACTGTTGTCCGAACTCGCGAATCCAGGCATTGTTTATTCCATAGAGGTAGTGCCTGATTTGTTAGTGTCTGCAAGGGATAGGCTGAAGCAGTACAAAAATGTTAATGTGTTTGTTGCTAGTGGCTGGGTTGGGCTGCCAGAATATGCACCGTATGATCGGATATACCTTGGTTGTGCTCCAGATGTGTTGCCTGAGAAACTTTTGACGCAACTGGCTGATGGGGGCAGAGCAGTGCTTCCAGTTGGTAGGCCATATACTCAGAGGCTAGTTTTGGTTGAGAAAATTAATGGAAATCTAAAAACTAGAGACCTAGGCATGCACGTTTCATTTGTTCCAATGGTAAGGAGATGATCTTGTGGGGAGGGAGGTTGCTGTTGATGGTGTTGTCGTTAATGGGGGAAAGGTGCTGCTGCTTTTGAGAGATCATGAACCATTTGCTGGTCATTGGGTTTTGCCTGGTGGGCATGTTGAGAGGAGTGAGACAGTTGAACAGGCCTTGTTTAGGGAGGTTAAGGAGGAGACGGGACTTGATGTTGAGATTCTAGGTTTAATAGGTGTTTTTTCTGATCCAGATCGAGACCCAAGGGGTTTGATTAGCGTGGCTTACCTGGTCAGACCCGTGAGTCAGGGTGTTAAGATAAACAAGGAGGCTAGTAAGTGGTCTTGGTTCTGTTGGAATGAAATCCCTATCAATGTGGGTTTTGATCACATGGATATAATAAAAGCAGGTAAGGCCTTGTGGACAAATTTAAATAGCAAGTAAGGTAAAAACAATAGGAGGGGATTGACATGGAGATAACATTCAAATCTGCAAAGGAGTTTCAGAAGTGTGTTTCTGCTATTTCGGCTCTTATAGATGAAGGGGAGTTTTTTTTAACAGATGAGGGTCTCAAACTTAGGGCGATGGACCCAAGTCAAATTGCTATGGTTGACTTTTTGTATCCAAAGGAAGCAATGGAAAAGTTTGAAGGTGAGGATGGAGAAAAGTTTGGTGTTAGTCTATCTGATTTTGATAAAGTTATGAGAAGAGCAAAGTCAGAGGATAAACTCACCATAAAGATGGAAGACGGCAGACTTATTTTACTATTTAGAGGTAAGACGCTCAGGAAGTTCGTTATTCCTATCCTAGATCTAGGGACTGGCTTGGCTAGGGAGCCCAAGATACCATTTGATGCCACGGTTAGGATATACTCTGATTTTATGAAGGATTCGTTGAAGGATGCATCTATTGTCTCCTCTCATGTGACGTTCAAGGTCACACCCGAGGCATTCTACATGGAAGCCAAGGGAGATAAGGGGGAGGTAAATATAATCGCAGAGAAAGGGCAAGATATACTGATAGCACTTGAAGTTACGAAGGAGGCTAGGGCTATGTTCCCTCTAGGGTATTTGAACGACCTAATAAACGCAGCAGACTCTGGCTCACAGGTTGAGATAAACTTAAAAACTGATGCTCCTTTGAAAATGACCTACAAGATAGGCGATGGGAAGGTCAGTTACTACGTAGCGCCTAGAATAGAAGCGGTCTGACCGCTATTTTTCAATAACTGCTTAGGAGGTTTTGTTATGGAGAAGAGGATATACTTTTTTGAAGAGGGTAGCAAAGACATGAAAGCCCTTTTGGGCGGGAAAGGTGCAAATCTAGCAGAGATGAAGAGAATAGGTCTCCCAGTTCCAGAGGGGTTCACAATAATTACAAAGATATGTTTAGATTACGTTAAGACGAACCAGTGGCCAAAAGGTTTATGGGATGAAGTTGTTGCGTCCATGCACGAGCTAGAAAGGAGAACTGGCAAGAAGTTTGGTGACCCAGAGGATCCACTACTTGTATCTGTTAGGTCTGGAGCACCTGTCTCAATGCCTGGGATGATGGACACCATACTAAATCTAGGTTTAACTGATGTTAGTGTTGAGGGCCTGGCAAAACAGACAAATAACTCAAGGTTTGCTTATGACGCATACAGGCGTTTCATCCAAATGTTTGGTAATGTAGTTACAGGCATCCCCCACGAAGAGTTCGAGGAGATCCTTGATAAATACAAGAAGCAGGAGGGCGTGACCTACGATTATGAGTTGAGCACAGACGCGTTAAAGTCTGTGATATCTGATTACAAAGATTTATACAAGAAGGAAACTGGAGAGGATTTCCCCCAGGATGCGTGGAAGCAGTTGAAGATGGCAATAGAGGCAGTTTGGAAATCATGGAACAACCCAAGAGCGATAGTTTATAGGAAGGCGAATAAGATCCCAGACGACATGGGGACGGCTGTCAACATTGTCCAGATGGTATTTGGTAATATGGGTAATGACTCAGGTACTGGCGTTGCATTTACTAGGAACCCAAGCACAGGCGAAAAGAAGTTGTACGGTGAATTCTTGATTAACGCTCAGGGTGAAGATGTTGTTGCAGGTATAAGAACACCAAAACACATTGATGAATTAGAGAGCGAGATGCCTGAGATTGCATCACAACTAAAGGAGGTTGCTTCCCTCCTAGAGAAGCACTATAGGGACATGCAAGATATTGAATTCACTGTTGAGAAAGGAAAATTGTACCTCCTACAAACTAGAACTGGCAAGAGGACTCCACAAGCAGCAGTTAAAATTGCAGTGGATATGGTGAAGGAGGGCTTGATAACCAAGGAGGAAGCAATCCTTAGGGTTGATCCAAGTTCTGTGGACAAACTCTTGCATCCTAGAATCGATTACACAAAT
The DNA here is from genome assembly GCA_027077895.1 of Microcaldota archaeon. Taxonomy (GTDB): domain Archaea; phylum B1Sed10-29; class B1Sed10-29; order WALL01; family WAMD01; genus JALWQZ01. Next base: position 5,495 of record JALWQZ010000028.1, read on the forward strand.
AATCCAACAGTTATTGCTAAAGGGTTACCCGCAAGTCCTGGTGCTGCGTCCGGCAAGGTTGTCTTTGATCCAGACGAAGCGAAGAGACTAGGTGATTCTGGTGAGAAGGTAATCCTAGTCAGACCAGAGACAACACCAGATGACATACATGGGGTTATTGCTTCCCAAGGTGTTCTGACCAGTAGGGGTGGAATGACTTCCCATGCTGCAGTTGTTGCCAGAGGTATGGGCAAGCCTGCGGTTGTTGGCTGTAGCGATATATACGTTGACCTTGATAGGGAAATTTTCAAGGTTGGAGACAGGATTGTCAAGAAAGGTGAGGTTATAACAATAGATGGTTCTAGTGGTAATGTAATACTCGGTGAGGCGCCTGTCTTGAGGCCTGAGATTTCAGGAGAGTTCAAGGAGTTGCTGGAGTGGGCGGACGGATTTAGGAAATTGAAAGTTAAGACGAACGCGGACCTGCCAGGAGACGCTAGAGTGGCTAGGCAGTTTGGAGCAGAGGGGATAGGTCTTTGTAGGACAGAGCACATGTTTCTAGGACCAGAGAGGTTACCTATTGTCCAGGAGATGATACTTGCTACCAATGAAGACGAGAAGAAGCAGGCACTCAAAAAATTGTTAGAGAGGCAGAGAAAAGATTTCCTGGAACTCCTTGATGTTATGGACGGGCTTCCAGTGACTATAAGGCTCCTAGACCCTCCATTGCACGAATTTTTGCCCGACTCAACAGAGTTAGAGATTAGGCTTACAGAACTCAAGGTTGGTAATGGTGACTCTAGTGAGATAGACAAGTTAGAGAAACTCCTAAAGAAGGTCAAAGAACTTGAGGAAGCGAACCCGATGCTTGGCCACAGGGGATGTAGGTTAGGTATAACGATGCCTGAATTATACAGAATGCAAGTGAGGGCAATTCTAGAGGCTGCTCTGGAACTCAAAAAGAAAGGCAAACATCCAGTGCCAGAG
>JALWQZ010000029.1 GCA_027077895.1 Microcaldota archaeon
ATACTAGAGGTGGTCAAGAATGGCAGATGAGAACATAGTGTACGTAGGAAAGAAGGGTGTAATGAGTTACGTATTGGCGGTAATAACCCAATTTAACAACGGTGCCAAGGAAGTTAGCATAAGGGCCAGAGGGAAGGCGATAAGCAGAGCAGTTGACGTGGCAGAGATAGTCAGAAACAGGTTCATACCAGATGTCAAGATAAAGAACATTGATATATCAACAGAAGAAGTAGAAGCAGAGAGCCAGGGTCCAACCAAGGTATCAGCAATAGAGATCATCCTTGAAAAGTGAAAACCCAACAAAATCCCCACTTATTCTTATTTTTATTTCCCATTTATGAAAATTTATATATTCTGGTTATCCAAAAATATGCATGGTGGACAACATGAAACAAAATAACAATAAAACCGCTATAATCCTAATTTCTGTGATTGTAATAATCATAATAGGTGCAGTACTTGGTTACATGGCAATGAAACCACACCAAACCATGAGCACAAATAAAACAACGGCAAATCAAGTACAGAACCAAACAAGTGTAGAACATAATGTCACTGTAAACAATTCTAATCAACCTAACACAACAGTAAATAATTCAACACAACCAGTCAATACCCAAAAGGAAATAAAACCAATAAGAGTAGAGTCTGGATGGTTATACAAGTATATAAATAACTCATTTGGCTATGCAGCAACTACCGTCGCAGTGGATAACCATGGAGTCGAAGTATTTGGAAGAATAACTAAGAACTGGAAAAACGCTACCATGTTCAGATTAACCCTAGACGCAAATGGAAGGCCTATTAATAAAAAGGTATACCGCATGGGGGGATACTACGTACTCCCATCCTCATACATACAGTATTATAATGGTCAGATGGTAGTATTGAATTTGATAAAAATTGGTAACATATACATATTCAAAACAGGTGCTGGATATCTAACTTATCCAAATGGGATCACAAGATGGGTAAAAGAGTATACAAATGGGAAAGCGATCACTTATCCAACTTACCCAATTGGAATAAAAAATCCACTAGATGGTAATGGGATCATAGTTGGATCTGATGTGATTGGGAATGTATATGTGTTTGAAATTGATAGGAGTGGGCAAGTTAGGTGGAGTAAAAAAATTAACGTGCCAGATATAATACCAAACATGTCATCAAACTACACAACAACTCGTATATCATCACTTCACGTGTACAACAATCAACTTATAATTTCAGGGTACTCATACAAAGAAAAGACAAAAAAGGTAAGCTTCATTATATCATTAGATCTAAATAGTCTAAACATAAATTATTTCAAAGTGTTGTCATACAAAGATGGGGGTATCCAAATTATATCTGCTATTCCATATAAGAACAGTATTATGGTAAATGGCGGCCTTGAAAGCAAAACAAAAACAAGTGCGTTTATTGGTGAGTTACCACTGAGTAACACAAGTAAAGTAAATATAACCACGATTTCATTTACAGAACCAATAAACGTAAAGTACTCCGCAGTATTACAAAACAATATAATGTTAGAATCTGAATTCCAAGGGACTAACACCACAAAGGAAGGAGTAGTGAGTATAAACTTAAACACCCATAAAGTAAATTGGGCAAACGTGTACAACTATACTAGTGATTCAATACCTGAGTTGGCCACTGGAATCAGTTGTACCAACAACACATGTTTGGTACTAGGGACAATAGAAAAGAAACCAGTTGATAAGGGGTTTGTAGTTATGAGTATCGGCAGCGATGGGCAGGTAAATAACAAGAGCATCCAAATCAAATCATTGAAACCCACTGTATCCACAGATTCAATCGAAATTAAGACACTAAAACCAGCAGTTGAAAGCAGCAATATTGAAGGGTCACCTCTACTAAGTTGAACCCCCATATTTTTAACCTTCTTTCTCTTTAATTCAAACATGAAGGCACCAATAGATGTAGAGTGCTTGTTATCCGAGGACACATCTCCAGAGTGTAAGTCAGAAATAAAGAGGAATGGATTGACAGAATTAGACCTCTCTGTGATGCGCGTTCTTGCCAGAATAGAAAGCAAGTTTGATGTGGGCAAAATTGAATACGAAAGGGCGATAAAGGTCGAAAATATCATTGTAATATTGATAAAATCGGATGTATCCAAATTAATAGGCAAGAGAGGGAAGATTTTAAGGCTGATAAAAAGGGAACTAGACTCAAAGATAAGGATCATAAACACAAGATCAGAATCTAGGATAATTGAGGATATGTTGTTCCCAATAAAACCGGTATACATCAGTACTGTCTTTTCACCTGAAGGCAAAACTTTAAAGGTGGTTATACCAAAAAATAGCACCAAGGAGCTACCTACTAGGAAAGAAACACTAGAAGAAGCGCTTGAAGCGATATTGAAAAAGAAATGCGCAATACTGGAGGAGTAAACATGTTGAGAACACACTATTCAAATCAGATCTCACCTGACATGGATGGAGAAACTGTTACAGTTGCAGGATGGGTGTATGAATTAAGAGATTTCGGAGGAGTAAAGTTCATAATCCTCAGGGATAGGCAAGGGTATATCCAAATAGTCATCCCAAGGAAGAGAGTGTCTGAAGATGTGTTAGAAACATTCGGGAAACTGACAAAGGAATCAGTTGTATCTGTTTCAGGAACCGTGAAAAAAAGTGATAAGGCAAAGGCAGGTTTTGAAATTCTACCCGAAAAAATAGAGGTACTCAACCTAGCGGAAACACCGCTCCCAATGGATGTTTCCGGTAAGATTGAATCAGAAATGGATACTAGGCTAGATAACAGATTCATTGATTTGAGGCAGGACAAGGTTAGGGCCATCTTCATGCTTAGAGACCTATTCCTCACAGGGATACGGAATTTCATGAAGGAGAATCAGTTTGTTGAGATCAATACACCTAAAATTGCTGCTGCTGGTGCAGAGGGTGGCGCCAGCCTATTTCCTGTTCAATATTTTGACCAGTGGGCATTCCTAACCCAGAGTCCCCAGTTGTACAAGCAGATGTTGATGGCCTCCAGCCTAGACAAGGTCTTTGAGATTGGTCCTGCATTTAGAGCAGAGCCTAGCGATACAAGCCGGCATCTATCCGAGTTCACAAGTTTTGACTTTGAAATGGCTTACATATCTGACTACAATGACGTTATGGACTTAGCAGAAAACATGCTAGTTGAAACACTGAAATACGTAAAGAAAAACGGAAAACCCTGGCTGGAAATATTGGAGAGAGATATTGAGATACCTAAAACACCCTTCCCCAGGATAAAATTCGAAGATGCAAAGGGGATGCTAGAAAGCGACGGAAGGAGGGTAGGAAACGACCTAAGCACAGAAGACGAAAAAGCATTAGGTAAAATAATGGCAGAAAAGGGGCACATTGCGTACTTCATAACAGACTATCCGGAAGAAGAGAAGCCCTTCTACATAATGGAAAACGACGAAAACCCTGGGTACAGTTTCGCCATTGACTTAGATTACTACGGTGAAGAACTGGCCTCTGGTGGGCAGAGAGAACACAGATATAACAGGCTAGTTTCTAGAATGAAGAAAAAGAATCTAGACCCGAAGAACTTTGAATTCTACCTAAAAGCATTCAAGTACGGCATGCCACCACACGGGGGGGTAGGTCTGGGATTCGAGAGAATGGTCATGAAGGCACTAAACCTAAAGAACATAAGGGAAGTGGTACTGTTCCCAAGGGACCAGTGGAGACTAGTGCCTTAAGAAAAATGTAATTGGTTGGAACTAAAGAACTTCTCGGAAATAGTCAAATAGAGTTAAAGGGGATACGTAGGAGATACAACAAGTTAAGTGGGTTAAGTTAGGTTGGCGAGCTTACTTCCAACCCCTTAGTTCCATTGCCTTTGCGACTCTACCGACCGCCAGTATGTACGCTGCTGTTCTCATGTCAACCTTCTTTGAGTCCTTTATCTCTAGTACATCGTAGAAACTCTGTTTCATAATCTTTTCCAACTTCTCGAACACTTCCTCCTCTGTCCAGTAATAACCGTAGTTGTTTTGCACCCACTCAAAGTAACTGACAGTCACCCCACCAGCATTTGTTAGGATGTCAGGAGTTAGGAAAATTCCCTTTTCATTTAGTATTTCATCCGCCTCTGGTGTAACTGGACCATTCGCGACTTCTGCAACATACTTTGCCTTCACCTTATCTGCGTTTTCCTTGGTTATCTGGCTCTCTAGGGCTGCTGGGACGACTATGTCAACATCATAATACAGCGTGGCCTTCGGATCCTTGTCTGTGGTCGCTCCTGGGTAGTCGACTACGCTCCCAGTTTTCTTCTTGTGCTCCATGACCTCAACTGGATCTAGACCGTCTGGATTGTATATACTTCCCTTGGAATCGCTTATGCCCACCACCTTGTATCCTGCTTCATGCAAGTAGACCGCTAGGTAGTATCCTGCATTCCCAAACCCCTGGATTGAAACCGTTGGCTTTTCTAGGCCTAGGAGTTTTCTCGATTCTTCTATTGTGTAAAACGCCCCCTTCGCGGTGGCTGTCCCTCTACCTTGAGACCCACCTAATTCAACTGGCTTCCCAGTTATGAAACCAAATGTGTTCTTGCCCGCTAGTTTTGAATACTCGTCCATCATCCAAGCCATTATCTGAGGGTTTGTGTAAACGTCGGGTGCAGGGATGTCTAACTCAGGGCCAACAAAATCAAAGATTGCATCTATGTATCCCCTAGACAGTCTCTCCAATTCAGATTGGCTTAGTTCCTTTGGATTAACTATAACCCCTCCTTTTGCTCCACCGTATGGAATGTTGACCACTGCATTCTTCCAGGTCATCCAAGACGCAAGAGCTCTGACCTCGTTTATATCTACATTTGGATGGAACCTTATACCCCCCTTGGTAGGACCCCTAGCATCATTGTACTGAACTCTATAACCCTGAAAGACCTTAACACTTCCATCGTCCATCTTCACAGGTATTGACACCCATATCTCTCTTTTTGGGTGCTTTAATTGCTCGGATACATTTGGATCAATGTTCATGTGTGATAATGCCCTATCCAACTGCTCCAGTGCATTCTCAAACGCGTTCATTTTACATCACCTCATCTATTGCTTTTAACAAAGAAGTATTCCATTTTTGAACAATGTCTATGAGTTTCTCACGTATGATACCAATCGGAAGGAGTTTGTAGACATACTTATACCCCCTAGTCCTTCCAGGAACCTTTATTCTCTGGGCAACCTCAACGGACACCAGTTTTTGCAATGCCCTCTGCACCGTGCTTCTATCCCTACCTAGTGCTTCCGCAACCTCCTGGACATCCCCACTTCTATCTTGCTTTGAATCTAGATATTCAAATACCTGAACATCAACAGGGCTAAGATCCAGCAAACAAGCGAGTATATACCCCCTATCCGATTTCAACTCCCTAACGAAGGCACAAAACTCGTCAACATTCATTTCATCACCCGAAGAGACCAAACAACCCCTTCTTGAGACCAAGTGCCTTCTTTATGGTACCGTCCAGTTTTTCCCTACTAGGTGTACCAACTAGCCTAGCAAATAACTCATCTCCCTTCCAGACGAGTATTGTTGGTGTTCCTAGAACTTCATACTCCTGTGCCATCTGTTTGCCCTCACTGGTCTGGAGTCTATACTTTCTCAAAGGCAGGTTGTACTCCCTAGCCATTATCTTACAGAGTTTCTCAGCCTCTGGGCAATGTGGACAGCCCTTGGAAACAAAAACCCATAGTTCAACGTCATCTCCCATAGTACCACTCCAGCCCTTACTTTATTTACTAACATATATTTATGCATTTATGTGCCACATATTTGCACATAAAAAATGCTCATGGGAAAATATATTTAAATGAGTCAGTCCAGAAGAAAACTCACGGGGTGGTATGGAGTGAAAAAGTCAATAATTGCAATCCTGTCAATATCTTTAATATTCTTTATTGCAACCAGCGCAGCCGATTGGCCAATGCTAGGAAAGGACTCAGGAAGAAGCAGCTATGGAAGCTCGGAATTGGCCATCAGAGGGGCAGTCCAGGTCCAGTATGAAAACGATAACTTTAGCAACCTAACCTGGACTCCCCTCACTATCAACGATACAAACCCTGTGATAATCCTGCCAACAAACAAGAACGCATTTTACATGATCAAAAACATCACAAGGAACGTGAGCGTGGAAAATACCACATTATCTGGGAACATAACCGGGTACCCAATGGTTTACCTGGACTACATTATGTTCCCCACATCAGAAGGCCTCGAATATTACAACACAACGAACCAATCAACTGGCACATTGCTAGAAAACACGACCGTTCACTCAATGGTTGAATGCTCCAACTACCTAGTCGTACAAGCAAACGA
>JALWQZ010000030.1 GCA_027077895.1 Microcaldota archaeon
GCACTAAAAACGTTTGAAAAATACAAAAACAACCAATCCATCTGGTGCGTCTTCGAAGACAACACAACCGAACTAAAACCAGGTTCCCAAGACATGTGCTACCTCTGGTCAGGTGTATGCAACTGTTCAACAATAAAGATAACAAAAGAACTGTACGGTGGGAGATTAATACTAAAAGGGAAAAACACTAGTCCAATAATCGTGAAAATAACAAACGGGAGCATCATCTCAACTGAATGCGAGACCGCTGAGAGCAAATAAACTGTTGCCCAGGTAGGCCGGATTACGGTAAAGATAGCCTTATTAAAACTTTTTAAACATCTCCTGTGTAACTAATGTCGGGTGGTGAGAATGGGGATTTCCAGCCTAATTTACGACACCTGGATGAAGGAAACACAGTTCAAAAAATACGACGGAATACTCGACATGCTTCTCAAAAACAACGTCTCACTGGACGGAAAAGTCCTAGACGTAGGCATAGGAACTGGCCTCTTTGAGGAGTACCTAAAAGGAAAGGGCGTAATCTTAGATGTTGTCGGTGTTGACGTAGACAAGAAAATGCTAGAAGAAGCAAAGAAGAAAGGATATCTAGTCATGCTCGCAAACGCAGAAAAACTACCATTTGAAGACGAGTCGTTTGACCTCGTAATAAGCATAGACATGATAAACACCGCATCAAACAAGGAAGCAGTTGTACAGGAGATAAAAAGAGTTCTAAAAACTGGTTCCTATGCACTCATATCACACTTCTGCAATAATTACACAAAGAACCAAGTATGGAAAAAAATGGAAGCACTGACGAGGTCATTCAAGGTCATTGACGCAAAGGTCGCTGGGAATGTAGACAACGAACTGACAGTCGCCTTCCTTGTCAAAAAGGAGGAGTCAGAATGAACTGGCTCATATTGATGATGGAATCATTTTCAACCGTGTTCTTCCTTTTCTCAATGGGCCTCACGTCATACGTCTACATGACAGACAAAAAGAACACACTGGCAGCCGCTCTAACACTAGCATTTGCCCTACTCTATTTCTCAACGTTCAGCCTACTCATGTACGACGCAGGTATAAAATCAGAAACACTCAAGATTATATCCACGACACTAGAGGTCCTATCTGGGCTGGTTTTCATGTACATATTCATAAGGGAAGAACTAGTTTACAGAACCATGCTAAAACTCAGGGGCGCCGTGTAATCCTCTTTAGTCTACTTAACACCCCTGGTTTGCTCAACAATGCCTTAAACCTTTCATCCCCCTGTCTCAACCTATTCAGATAACCAGTGATTTCAGAACGGTACTCCCCAACGTATGCAATACTATCAATAAGGGCACCGTGGGGGATGTCTTTTGCCCATTTCTCCAGCGCCTTTTTGTCTTTAAGTAGTTTCTTTCTGGAAAGGTTAACTATGTGAACCCTGTACAATTCTGGACTAACCTTCCTAAGTTCACTCAGATACTTGAGTTGTCTAGAAATTGAACTTCTCAACTTTCTCTTCAGCATTATCCCCCTAGCAAACTCCTCTAAAATCTCTGCACTGTGCTCCCTAGCGATCCGATCCCCCTTCATCTTGGAAAACACACTCTCAACGAGTTCAGGCTTGTAAACAAGTGAATCCCGCCACCTGGATCTAGCAGACTCTAAGCGGTTCGGATCTATCTTCAAGTACTTTGCCTTCACTCCCTCAGAGGCAAACATCATTGCCATCCTATCAGCAATGAAGTTCGTGGTCGCTTCATCATAAGCAGTTGGCAATTTCTCCAACTGGGGGACAAAACTCCTAACAACATGAGTCAACTCGTGCCAAAGGGTCATCAATGACTCTGGCTTCAGGTTACCAAACTCATCAAAAGCATTTTCTGGAATCTGTATTACCCAAGCATGTTTAGACGGTGAGTAAACCATTCTGCCCGCAGTTACTGTCTTCCCCCTCTTCTCCAGATATTCCCCAGGAGAGACCATGACCACTATATCCCCTCTTCTAACAGCCTCCTCAAACTGGCTTATGGCCTTTCTGGGTATGGGATAATACTTCGCCATCCTTCGCATTCCTTTATCAAAAAGCGTTAACGCTTCACTTATCTGATAAAATTTCTTTTTCCTGGATCCCTGGAGGAACTTGATCCCAACGAGTCTCTTCCTAGCGGCAACCTCTCTCTTCCTTGGCATGTACAAAACTAGGAAACCATTGTTTTAATAGATTTCCCGATTTTCACTAAAAAGGATATAATAAACAACCAACAAAAGAATACCGATGAGGTCATGGAAGATTGCGTCAATATCAGGGATTGACATTGAACTCCACTGGACAACACTACTGTTCATAATATCTTTAATCATACTCAGCCCAATAAGTGCAATTGTCCTAACTCTTCTATTCATTATCATCTCCCTCCACGAACTTTCCCATTCAATCGTCGCAAAGAGGAGAGGAATAGACGTAAGACGAATTGTGCTCCTTCCAATAGGTGGAATGGCAGTAATGGAGGAATCAAACCTCAAACCAGAGGACGAGTTTTACATGGCGTTCGCTGGGCCTGCGTTCAATTTCATATTCGCAGGTATAGTCCTACTATTTGTCCAGTTGCTAGGGCTCCCGATATACTCAATGCACACATGGGACCTCATGATGAACGGGAAAATAAACATAGAATGGCTAGGCTTTATAGTGTCAAACTTATTCTGGCTAAACTGGTTATTAGGGGCATTCAATCTATTCATCCCTGCAATCCCGATGGACGGAGGCCGGGTCCTAAGGGCCTTCCTGGCAATGACAATGGACTACTCAAAGGCCACTAGAATAGCAGGTTATGTGAGCAAGTTCCTAATTGCATTTATGCTCATGTTTTCAATATTCACATTCAACATCATTCTCTTCCTAATCGCAATATTCCTGTGGATAGGGGCATCAGCAGAGGTTGAACAGGCCATGAACACACACCTTGTCTCAATGATAAACATGAAGAATCTGATAAAAAAGAGAGCCCCAAAGATAAGCCAAAAGATACTAGTCAAGAAGGCACTTGAGACAATGCTAAAGAAAAACACAACCCAATTGTTCGTTGGGGACAACATACATTTTGTGACAGTAGAGGACCTGGTGAACGCAAACAAGAATGACTATGTAATGAACTACGCTAGGATAGCCAGGCCAATCGAGATAACAAGGCCAGATGTGATGATAAACTCATTCATGGCCCAGAACGCCGAAATCCTTCCAGTGAAGATTAATGACGAGATCGTCGGGTTCATATACCTAGACGACCTAACTAGAGCAATGAAACTGGCAAAAATGCTCTACGCATAAATTCTAGTTTAAACAAATACATACCGTGCCGGGGTAGCCTAGCCAGGTAGTGCGGTGGCCTCGAGAGCCACTGGGCTCTGCCCACGGGGGTTCGAATCCCTCCCCCGGCGTCCTTAAGATGAGTTACAAAACAAGAAACTTAATAAATCCCAAACGACTAGGTCCTAGAGATGGAAATCGAAATTCCTGAGATAAAAAAGCACAAGGAAAATATAAAATCTTCAATTTCTAGATGGAAGGGAAAAAAAGACCTAGCCTCGCTGATAAAGGAACTGAAACACCCAAGAGAGATAACCAGGCTAACAGACACAATGCCAAGTTACCTAGTTGTTGAAACAGAGAGCCTAAGGAAAGCACTGGGTCTGAAGGACAATGAACCTGTCGCATTCGTTGCTGGGGCAGGAGCAGGTCTAGCGAGGTCGCTAAAGGGAAAGCACCCAATAGAATTCACAGACGCATCAGAGAGTTACGTGAACGCCGCAAAGAATCAAGGAATAAACGGCAGAACCGAACTCGCAGAGGAGTTCAAACCGACAACAAAACACCCTGTAATAGTCTCTGTCGAACCCTACCCTATATTCCAAAATAAATCATCCCTAATGCTCTCACTCCTAAATCTAATGTCACATGGAAGGTCAATCATCTTCATGGAAAAATCAACACCTGAAAAAAGCCTGGAGATAACAAGCACAATAGACACCCTGAAGGATATTCTCAACCGGCACTACAAGGCGGATGTGAAGATCACAAATCACACGCTAGTTGACAAGACCCCAGAACTAGAGAAACTAAGGGAAAAATACGATATACCAAATGCGCATGAATTCGTAATCTCAAGATTGGACCTAAACGAGAAGTCTAGAAAACTGGCAAAGCTGGATTTAGATGTGATCAAGGAACTCCAAAACAAGGAAGAAATAAAACTCTCTGACCTGGCCTCTAAACTAAACGCCAAGGAATCAGAAATAGAAGAAAGCCTAAGAAGGATATCCCTGTTGAAAAGAGGGATGGACAGAATACTCCCAAGACAGGATAAGACCTTTGTCAGGCGACGCATATTGAGAAAATAGTTTCCAGAGGGTAGTTAAAACTAGGAAACATTTAAAAAGCAACTACCCGTTAATTCATATAGAATCAGGATAGGGGGATTGCAATGGATGACGAAACGTTTGAACAAAAGTTTGAAGCCGCTATACCAATACTTGTTTTGATCTTGTTAATAATAGGGATTATAGCCCTTAACCCAAACATACTAGGGAGTATTCCTGGTGTTGGGAAATACTTCCAGAGTCCTGCCAACCACGTGCTCGTTATAACCGATGATATGAGTGAAGTCCAAGTATGGCAAAACATTCTAGGCAGTGATATGGCTAGAAGAATATTTGGCAATCCAATAAACGTTGAAGGTATGATAGGTAGCCAAACAGAAAATAAGATAACCAGCGTTGGAGCACTGAAACAAAAGGGTTATGACATAATCATATTAACCAGCAAACACATCCCTGTTAGTGTTCAGTTGGTGTTGAAACAATGGGCAGACCAGGGAGGAAAACTGTACGTCGCTGGAATAGGCGGTATAAATGACAATGGAAGGTGGGGAGAACTCTCAACCATAATGCCAGTCCAGTGTGGATCCAGTGGTGTGTGCTCAAACCTAGTAAAGCCAGTCTATGGTGCGACCATATACACTAGCCAAGGCGAGTTCAACAACCAACTGGCAAAGGAACTAGGAAATGGCGTTCCACTAGTAACTGGGAACAAGAGTGTTAACATTGCGATGGTGTCCCAGAAGAACGGTTGGATACTGTTCATTAGCGGATGGGATTCACCAAGCAAGATAGAGGCTGGGAAGATGGGAGACACCTACCCGTTCATAACAGAGAATTCACAGATGACAGGCGGGAAGGTCTTCTACATAAGTTTTGACCCGGCAACTCAGAATATATCCCCAGACATGAAGGAGAAATTGATAATAAACACAATTGCCTACGTGCTTGGCGTCCCAGGATACACTGAATAAAGGTGATAAATGTGTTTGAGGGTGCATCAGAGAAGTATGGGGACTGGCTCATCCCCCTAATCCTGGTTCTCTTGATAGGGGGGATCCTAGCGATAAAGGTCTTCAATATGTATTGGATACCTGTTCTAGGACCAATGCTGACAACACATGGTCTAACTAGGGTGCTCATATTAACAAACCCGACAGACTACGAGGCGGCGAACAATTTTGCAGCAGAACTTAGGTCAGTATTCCCGAACATGGCCACGGTTGTAGACAACGACCTAGCAGAGCACGTCAGGAAGGGGTACATAACCTCAAACCACTATGACCTGGTCGTTATATACGGTGATCACACCAAGATGACGCCTGCAGCTAGGACCGAGATAGCCAGTTTCGTGAGTTCTGGTGGCAACCTTCTAATATTCAAGGGGGCAGGCCTAAAGGACACAGAGGACCCATACGTATTCACATGGCAAGTTGGGGACCTAGCGCCAATAATCAGTTTCGCGCCCGACTGCACAAACATTGACAACTGCAACTCAACCAGCCAGATAACCGTAACCGCTTCAGAGATAGGCAACAAAATCAGTTTCATACCTGTGCAGTGGGAGAATCCAATAATCAAAAGGTCAGGGATAACCTCGACGATGGAACTTGACGTTCCAGCGAACTTCACTCTAGTAAAGGTCCAAGACTTAGGAAACAACAAACTAGCATATCTGGAATGGAAGGATACAAACGGGGATGTCCACTCAGTACCTGCAATTATTGCATACCAGAGCGGTATATCTGGCAGAGTTATGTACATGGCCTACAATCCACTAGATCTAAAACAAGTGGCCCTGTTCAGAAACGCAATATTGTGGCTGACGGGCAAAATCTGATTCTAACCCCAAACCCCTAGATACAACCTAGTACTAATTTTAAAACTAGTTCCTATTAAAGATAAATATGCCAAGACCAAAGAAGACAAAGGTCACATTCGTGTTTGAGACACACTACCCTGGGAGCGCCAAGAAGGCCATGGAGAT
>JALWQZ010000031.1 GCA_027077895.1 Microcaldota archaeon
CTACTGGCCACATACTGACAAACTGAAACATATTTAACATTTCCTCCAGAGTTATTACCTCAAGTGGCTAAAAAAGGGGGGGCCAGATGAGTCTTGGATTTCACTGGTTGGTCGTCATCTGTTGCCAGTAAGACAAACAGTATGAGACTAAAGAACTGATTCCAGGCACACCCATACACTGGCAACATTTTGGCTGAAGCAACATCATAAAGGAATACCAATGTTTGACCAGCATTAAATGAGAATTAAAGTTACAAGGTTACACTTGGCTGGTAAAACAACCGACAGATAATTGACAGAGTTTCAGTAAGGACATGCATGCTGCAAAAACAATGTAACTGGAGCCACATGAGGTTCATTACAGGAAGATTTTGGATTATCGACGAAATTGATAGGATCCCAGTGATACTTGTTGTAGAATGCCTTTTCCTCTTCGCTTAACTCCCGCATCCTGACATTATCACCTAGGCCAAGACCTTCAAAAAACTGATAAACCCTTGCTAGGTGGTATGCATAAAACCTTGGCAGTCCCAAATCTTTTACTGCAACCTTTCTTGCTTCTTTGTCACCAACGCGCAAAGCAAGGATTTTGTAATCGACAACATCCTCAAATTCGGGGTGCTCGTCAATTACGTCAGGATCAAAGAATATCTGAAGTTCTGCCTGGGTGAACTCCCTCATACGAATTGTCAACTGCCTTGGGGAAATCTCATTCCTAAAAGCCTTGCCAATGACACAGAGGCCTAGGGGCAATTTTTGTCTGTTCACTCTAAATTCTCTCTTGAAATTCAGGTAGGGAGTCTGTGCGGTTTCTGGCCTCAAATACGCTCTGTGCTTGTCTCCTGCTGGCCCAACATCTAGGGGGAACATCAACTGGAACGCTCCAACCTCTGTCAAACTCGCCCCACACTTTGGACATTTCAAATCGTGTTTTTTTATAACCTCCGCTAGTTCATCAGGTGTCTTTCCCTCATAACTCTCTCCAAGTTGCTCCTCAATAAACTTATCTGCTCTCTCTTTCCACCCACACTTTGGGCACTTTACTAGAGGATCTAGGAAATGCGCTAGATGACCAGAACCCTTGAAAACACTTTCAGGTAGAATAAGGGAACCCTGCACTTCATGCACATTATCCATAACTGAGAAAGCCCACTCCCTCCAGTAATTCTCAAATCTCCTCTTTATTTCAGATCCAACTGAACCATATTCATAGAACCCTGATATTGGTTTGTATATCTCCGCGGTTGGGTAAATAATCCCTCTCCTAAGCAAAACGTCCAACAAGTGCTTGTACCTGTCATTCGTAGAATCGCCATTACTCATACACGTCTCCTCCTCTTTGACAACTCAGACCTTGCCACCTTTATGTGGAAAACAAACATATCAACATGCTCTGCTTCTCTTTCCTTCTCCACCCTTTCCCTCATGGTATCCTCTAACTCCTTTTTTAACAGATCACTCGTCTTGCCAATATCTCTCTGTTCCTCATCCAGTTTAGATGCAATATC
>JALWQZ010000032.1:0-9901 GCA_027077895.1 Microcaldota archaeon
ATTCTAAGTCCATCCGGCAAATTCGGAAACTTAGTAATTCCAGGCGTGGAATCAACCAAGATGGTGTTATTAACATCGTTCCAAAAGTATGCCTTTAATAATTTGTGATTACATGTGTATGTCATTACTGCATAGTTCTTGTGTGGGGTAACACTCGTTATATTGCATTCAAACTTACTAGTATCAACTGAAACCTTCACACAATCCTGACTTGATTGATTACCATATTTACCTATAACACAAATAGTGTGGTTTCCATTTTGGAGGTTTAGGCTCATGGTGCGGCGACTGGTCGTGAATTGATTGCCATCAACCAAAACCTCAAAACCAGAATCGGTTGTGCCCCGAAATGATACTGAAACATTAGCATCATCCGTATAATACACTCCATCGTAAAGTTTGCCAGAAACGTGAGTTATCTTCACGGGATAACCAATGCTAACCCTTTTTGTCATGATGTCTTCAGCACCGTATGGATCCCTGACAGTCAGTTGGACTGAAACATTACCAGGTGTGGTGAAAGTGTGGGAAACAACCTTGTTGCTGCTTGCCCCACCGTTACCAAACCTCCAATGGTAAGTAATGCTATCACCATTAGGATCATAACTCGATGATGCATTAAATGTTGCATTAAGTGGTGGGTACCCCTTGACAGGGTTTATTGTGAAGTTGGCAATTGGCGCTTGGTTCCCTGTGTTGTTCGTGACTGTTATATATGACCAGTCCACATAGCATGCGGGTATTGCAATCTTAACCCACCTGAATGTGCCGTCGTAGTGTATGGTAGCAGAGTAATCCTTCCAATGTTGGGGATATTCAGGATGACCATCCATATCGTAAGAAGTGGCTGTCGCGTTGTAGACCTCTATCCACGTCTTGTTATCAGCAGACACGTATATGTGGACAGGTGACTCACAACCACTTGCTCTTCCAGGTCTGTACGTAGCGTATATTGTATAATTTCCCGTTAGAACATGCTGAAGGTCATGAACATGTGCCTTTACATACCAGTTGCAGCAGTCCTTGCCACCTTGGCACCATTTTGGAGACCATTTCATGAAGGGATCAGGTATTGAGTAGCCTATGCCATTGCCACACGTCTCGTTGTACTCAACGTATGTAGGTTCTGAACTTGGGAGTGCTGAAACATTAACCCTTGCATTTGGATCATGTGGAAAGTAGATTAATGCCTTTTGTGAGTTTGGTTTAACAATCCAGTGGTTTAGACCAGATACAGTTTTGCCAGTGAAGACCTTTGCCCAGTGATTGTTTTGGTATGAATAAACAATCACATCATGTGCAGTGGTTTTGGCGATTATTGATATTGGTCCAGACACGCCTGACACTAACCAAGTATCATTGTACTTGGTTAGAGTGAGGGCACTGGAGAAACCAGCAAGTATCAAAAACATAATCCAAAGCAGGAATAGATTTTGTAGTCTCATCATAAACCCTCCAGAGTGTTAGGGTAACAAAATTTCCCATCTCTTTTATCAGTGTAATAATATTTAAATTGTTTGTCGTTACCGCCAAGTTGTTACTTCACAAGAGTTACAACACATATATTAACGCCAAATTCATAACGACCAGAAGGACAGCATAACACGTAAAAATATTGTCATCACACAATCACAAAGTCAGGTGTAATAAACAGGGGGCAAATTTGACCATAGTTCTATTTAAACAAAATTAACATGAAACATACCATGGTAACAAAAGATGAGATTCTGGAAAAACTGAAAACGCTAACAGACCCAGAGATAGGAGTTGACGTTGTAAACCTGGGGCTAATATATGAGGTTGATGTGGACGACAGCGGAAACGTCAGAATAAAGATGACATTGACGACAATTGGATGTCCTTATGCTTACTGGTTAGTTGGTAAGGTCAAGGAGGCAGTGGAGAATATTCCAGGGGTTAAGGATGTAGATATCTACCTTACATTCAATCCTCCGTGGAGCCCAGACATGATGAGTGAAGAGGCAAAGAAAAAATTGGGATACAGTGGTCAAAATGCTGAAAATAACGAACCTAAAAGCGAAGGTTAATGGCAAAGAGATATTGAAAGGAATAAATCTAGAAATAGATAAAGGGTTGTACTTCTTAATGGGACCAAACGGTGCAGGGAAGTCTACACTAGCAAGGGCGCTGTCAGGAGATCCAAGTCTAGAAGTCAACGGAGAAATCACGTTAGACAACAAGAAGATAAGTGAATTAGGGCCAGAAGACAGGTTCAAGTTAGGATTGTTCATGGGCTACCAGATTCCACCTGAGATAAAGGGAGTGAAGGCAAGGACACTGCTCGAAAAGGCACTTGAAAAACATGGAAAAAGAGTGGACCTAGACGAACTAGCGAAGATGGTGGGATTGTCTCCAGGTATACTTGAAAGGGATGTAAATGTTGGGTTCTCTGGGGGAGAAAGAAAGAAACTAGAACTGCTGCAACTCCTAGCATTCAAACCCAGGTACGCGATTCTAGACGAACCAGACTCTGGGGTTGACATGGATACTCTAAGAAAACTAGGTGGAGTCCTTAACTCATGTAAAGACGCATGTGGTATTCTGGTGATCACCCATACAGGAAACCTGCTAAAATTCACAGAGCCAAAAAAGGTGTTCATACTTGCAAACGGGCGAATCGTCTCTGAAGGCGGGCCAGAACTTGTCTCGGACATTGAGGAAAGAGGATACAGCATGGTGATAGAATGAACTGGTGGGACGAGGTCAGGGAAAAGGCGAAGGACTGGAGAAACCTTCCAATGCCAGAACCAAAACTAGACCTGGAAAATATGAAGATTGCATCAAAGGAGGACATTGAAACCGCTAGAAAATCGGCTGAAGAAATCCTAGAGAGACTAGGGATAGGTGACGAGGAGAAGGACATGCTCCTAGGGAGAACTGTCCAGGAAAACAACCAAATAGTTTACAAGGCAATGCGGGAGGGATTAGAAAAACAGGGCGTGATAATTGAGGAGATGAACCTAGCAGTAAAGCGATTCCCTTGGTTAAAGGATTATTTCTTCAAAATGCTCCCTGTTAACGAAAATGCATTAACTGCATATCACACAAAATACTGGGATAACGGCGTATTCGTGCATGTGAAGAATAACGTGAAGTCAAAGTCAGCGATACACGCATACTTCCTCCTAAACGAGTCTAGTTTTGCACAGACACCACACTCAATAATAATCGCCGAGGAGAACTCAGAGATTCACCTAGTCGAAGGATGTAGTGCACCGTCCATCGTTGAGAACGCCCTCCACGTCGGTGGGACAGAGATATACGTCGGAAAAAACTCTAAGGTGTTTCTCACAAAAATGCAAAACTGGCCAGAGTATGTCCACACTAGGCCACTGACTTACGCTAGGGTAGAAAAGGGCGGCGAGTTGCACCTAGTGAATATAGTCCTAGGGGGCGGAAGGACAACGGTAGAACATCCCAGGATAGATATAGTTGGAGAGAACGCTAAGGTGGTTGTTAGGGAAGTCGTGCTCTCCCAGAAGAACGCAATTGTGGACCTAGGTACGTACATACACCACAACGCAGAGAACACATCCAGTCAGATAATTTCAAAGACGGTTGCAACGGACGAGAGCAGGGTCATAACTAGGGGAGTTATCTACGGGCACAAGAGAAACACAAAAGGCTACTTCTCATGCGACGGTATGATATTAGGGGACAAGGCAAAGGCAGAAACCTATCCCGGACTTGCTGCGGATCTGTCTGACTTGCAGTTAAACCATGAGGCAAGTTTTGGAAAGGTGGCAGAGAAGGAAGTAACATACCTTAGGACCAGGGGGTTCACAGAAGAAGAGGCAGTGGAAATGATACTAAAGGGATTTGTGTCTCCAGCACTGGTGGACGTACCACTAGAATTTAGAGTAGAAGTTGAAAAGATAATTGAACTAGCGGCCAAGGGGTTCTGATTTTCTTTTTAGATACTCTCTCCAGACTGCAGACACCTGCCTCTCGGTCACTCTCCACTTACCAAAATGCCTGTGGGAAACCAGTGCCCCAGAAAAACTCTTGGGTATATGCATCAACTCGTGGATGACCGTCTTCTTCTTCTCATCCACCGGGAGTTTGTCAAACCTCTCAGACATGACTTCTATAACGTATGACGGCTCCCAGCCAAACGCCTCCTGAAATATCCTAGACAGCCCCCAGATTCTGGCAACCGCCCTAGTATTGCTACCCCTACTCCTGACGAATCTAATTCTAGATAGGTCAATATAGTTCCAATCAAGCGTGTCTACTATATCCCTGGCCATCATCGCAACGTCAGGCGCCGGTTCGTATTTTGGTTTCACACTAGTGTTTTAATAAACAAAGTTAAAAAATTGATTGGTGAGGAAAATGGAGACTCTAGCAGAAAATGCATTGAAAAAACTGAAGGAGGTTCACAAGCCAGAAATAGATAAAAGGTTAGGACAGAAGATAATGGAAGAGAAGAAGTACTTCCCACTAGAACACGAGGCGTTTGAGAAGGAGGTTGAGTTCTTATACGACTTTAATATGCGTGGGGGAAAGAGGTTGAGGCCTGCGTTCATAGTTGAAGGATACTTAGCGGTTGGTGGAGAAAACATAGATGCCGCGTACGACGCAAGCATTGCAATAGAGGGTAGCGAGGCCTACCTACTCATACACGATGACATAATAGACAACGACACTTTGAGAAGAGGGAAACCGACAATGCATGTTATGTACAAAAATTACCTAGAATCCATTGGCCTGGGCAGCAGAGCGGTGGAACTAGGAAAATCCCTAGCGATAGTGTCTGGAGATCTACAGGCAGTGATGAATTACCACTGGTTGCTGGAAACAGACTTCCCGGACGAACTGAAAACAAAGGTGGTCTTGAAATTCAATCACATATTGAGACTGACAAACTACGGGCAACTCCTGGACATAACCCTAGAGACATTACCAATAGAGAAGGTCAAGGAGGAGGACGTCATAACCGTCCATTCGTTGAAAACGAGTGCATACACAATATGGGGGCCACTACAGATAGGCGGGGTTCTAGGTGAGGCAACAGAGGATCAACTAAACGCATTCTACGATTACGGGTACAACCTAGGAATCGCATTCCAATTGCAGGACGACATACTAGGTTTGTACGGAGATGTGAAGAAAACTGGAAAACCTGCCCACTCTGACTTGAAGGAGGGGAAGAGGACTCTTCTTATAGTAAAGGCCCTAGAAAACGCCACAGAGGAGCAAAAGAGAGAGTTATTGGGGATACTAGGCAAAAAGAACCTGACGGATGAAGAAGCAGAGATTGCAAGGGATATTGTCAGAGAAACAGGTTCGCTGGAGTACAACAAGAAACTCGCAAGAGAATTAGCAGAAAAAGGCCTAAACGCAATAAAGAATGCAGACATTGAAAAAGAACCAAAGGAGTACCTGATTGGCATTGCAGAATTCCTGATAAATAGAGATGTCTAGGAGATTAGTTTCCCTTCAGTAACTAGGTAGGGCGTGATCAAATCACCTCTTTTGTAATCCTGTTTGCTGGCTAGTGATACCGCCCTAAACAACTCATATACATTCCCTACAAACAAGCCACCCTTAACAGGTATCTCATCACCACTCTTATGCAACACGCCGTAGTTCAGGGTTAAAGAAAATGCACCAGTCTTCGGATTTGCATTGTGGAATCCCATCAACTCCTTTATCATTAAGTAATTGTCCAAACCATCGAGGTTCTCCCTCTCGTCAAAGTCCAAAACGATGTTCGTCACGTCAATGGATATTCCTCCCCCATTAGACCTAACTCCATTACCCGTAGACTTGGTTCCAACTCTCGCAGCAGTCAGCGTGTCATAAAGATATGTTTTCAAAATCCCTTCTTCAACTATATGCTTCTTCTGTGTAGGAATCCCCTCAGAGTCAAATGATGAAGAAGATGGCATATACGGTATCCAAGGATCCTCTATGATGGTGAGTTTACCTAGAACTTCCTTGTCTAATTTCCCAACCCACGGACTAGACTTAAGCCTAACCTCATCCCCGTCAACTGCATCGAGAATGATATCAACAAAATCGCCGATAACATCTGGATGTAAGACAACCACCCCGTCCCAACTCTGTTTTTTAGCCTTTGAATTCTCAATCGCCATTTTACCTGCGTTTTTCCCCAACTCCCTAGGATCAAAATCAGGAAGTCCAGAGTAATGGAAATCGTATCCAGTTCCTGTTTTGTAAATTGCAGAGTAGTAGGCGGAGATACTGTTTGAGTACTCCATCAGATCAATCCCATGCGAGTTAACTAGACTCGTCTGTATAGAATTTAGCGAAACACTGCCCTCCATTGGACTGGCGCCAGTTCCATTTATTGAATCAATACCGTCTGTCACAAACTCAATCAGATCATCTAAATCAAGTTTGTCTAGGTCATTTGACCACGTTTTGACCTTTTGGTACTTCCCCGAGTCAGGTAGATGGTACCCCTCAACCTTCTCAGAGAATTTGAGCAATTTCATGACACTTCTCAGCACCCTAGGAAACTGGCTCCCATCAGTAAAACTAGTTGAGACAACTCGCCCATTCTTAACTAGCCTTAGATAGTACCGCACACTATTTTTGTAGTTAACAACGTCTATATTTTCCCTTTCGTAACCGACTTTATAACTAGAATAGACGTGCCTTTCTATTTCAGCCTCCCCAAATTTTTCTGCTTTCTTAAGCATTGATTCAAGACTCATCCAACCAACACCCCTCTTATCCTAACGTGTGGCCCGCCGTCTCCAACAGGCACACCCTGACCTGCCTTTCCACACGTACCTATATCGTCAACACTCAGGTCCCTTCCAACAGCATCAACGTTATGGAGTATCTCAAGAAAATTCCCAGACAAAACGATATCCCTAACTAAATTCGTTATTTCTCCATTCTCAATTAGGTACCCATGTTCAGCAGCAAATTGGAAATCACCAGAGGTCGGGTCTGTAACACCTCCCTTCATTCTAAGAACATACAGACCAGACTTAACATCCTCGATCATCTCTTCAAAACTATGTTCTCCTTTATCAAAGAAGGTGTTGCTCATCCTAACAATTGGCTGGAAACCAGGATTTTGAGCCCTAGCGTTCCCAGTGGAATTTGCCCCTAGTTCATATGCACTGATCCTAGAATGCATGAATGCCTTTAGTATGCCTTTCTCTATCAAAACGGTCCTCTGCCCAGGAACACCTTCATCGTCGTATCCATAGGATCCATGTTTCCTAGGCAATGTTGCATCATCAATTATTGTAACTAATTCCGAACCAATCCTAGATCCAAGTTTATCATGCAGCACAGAAGTCTTGCTTGATACGGCATCCCCTTCACACGCATGGCCTACTGCTTCGTGCGCAAAAACGCCTGCCATATCTGGATCGACAACAACTGTCTGCTTTCCCTGTGGTACCCGTTTTGCTCTCAACAACTGGCTGGATAAGTCAACTGCTTTTTGAAATCTCTCCCAGACAGGATAAACATCAAATATTTCCAAACCATACAAACCACCCATTGAGTCGTAGGCAGAAACAACATTCCCCCTCTTCGCATAGGAACGTATGGATACCCTAACTCTTGGGTATTTCTGAAGTATGCACGCACCCTCTGTATTCAAAAATTGTTTTTCTACAACTTTATCAGAGTATAGAATCTCAACCGTTTTCACTGCCCTAGGTATATCTAGCCGTTTGTAACCCTTTCTCAATAGTTTAACCTTCTCGTCCACATCCATGCCCAAACTCTTTCTAGGCCTCACAACCCATTTGCCTTCGTAGGAATCCTCATCAGACAACCCCGTTTTCTTTGGTCTAGTATTCGCCCTCGCCAGTTTCCATGCCCTATGTAAAGTATCCATCCACCTAGTTGAATCGTTGGTAGAAGCATAACCAAACGAACCATCAACAAAGACCCTAAACCCGATGGTGAGTGACTCCGAGACACTTGAATTGTTGAGGTTCCCATTCTCTAGGGAAAGGGTAGTGGAATTGACTCTAGACACTCGCATCTCTGCAAATGGATACTTGTCCAACTCTTTTTGAACTAGGTCAAGGTCAAGTGTTTTAATCACCATAACAGAGTTACTCAAAACTAGAATTAAAACCTAAGCGGGGGCCGGGATTTGAACCCGGGTCTTCCGGTCTGCAGCCGGATGCATAGCCGCTCTGCCACCCCCGCAGCACCATAATTTAGCAGTAAATTGTTTTTAAGCCTTACTAGGTCTAACCTGCCTCTTTCCAGTTGCCATGGCCTTCCAGCCTAAGGCGTAAACACCTACGACCGTTATTAAAATAGAAAAGAATATCACTGAAAGAACAACCGGCGAAAACTCCTTGAGTATCTGCACCCTTAATGTATCCTTCATAATAGGCGCTAGAATCGCGATGGGCATCTGGGAAACAACCGCAGCAGAAAGGCCCCTTCCCATCATAACACTGGCCAAGTTCTTTTCTTGCGTGGACAGTTTACTCCTGTAAAATGAAATATAGACCGCAACAAC
Source organism: Microcaldota archaeon (assembly GCA_027077895.1). Taxonomy (GTDB): domain Archaea; phylum B1Sed10-29; class B1Sed10-29; order WALL01; family WAMD01; genus JALWQZ01. Next base: position 8,498 of record JALWQZ010000032.1, read on the forward strand.
ACGCTCAATGACAAAGACTATTGACAATAGAAGTCCAAACAAGACTAGTCTTAGGTTCGAAAAATCAAACATTATCCCTAGATATACAAAGAAAAAGGTCACTATGAAGAAATTCAACTCATCGTAAAAGGCCCTCTCTCCCTTACTTATCTTGACTTTTTCTGGAATTCTGATGATCTTCCTAACCGACCCAGTGTTCCCGATAACCAATCCAAAAGTTAATGCAGCAATTGGGCCAGAACCACCTATAAACTCAGTAAACACGTAGAGCAAAAGGACAATCGTAAAGTCCAACAGGTACGACCTAATCTCCTTCTCTATCTTGACAACAAAAAACAACCACAACAATGCACCAAACAAACCGATAGTGGTCCCAATGGAAAATGCTGCGATTATATCTTTAAACGCTTCAACGGGGCTAGTTGTCCCCTTAGCGATTAAATCCATTAGCGAGACAGCAAATATGATAACAAGAATGTCTGTGGATATAGATTCAACTGTTAGTATTGATTTTAGATAATCTCCGACGTGCATCTTTGTGATAATAGGAACAATCACTCCTGAACTAGTCCCCCCAATCGCGACTCCCAGTAATAGCCCGTAAAGGCAAGGCCAGTGGAGAAAGTAACAGGCCATGCCACCAGAGACAAAGGACGATATGAAAAACGCGACAACAGCCAGCAGCATCCCCCTAGGGACACCCTTCGAGAACTCCACTAGATCAAACTCCATGCCCGCGTTAAACAAGATAATGACCAACGCAAGTGTACCAAACGGGCCAGCAAACCTAGTCAACAAACTCTTCTGGTCAGGAGTCAAGAAGAACGAGAGGATGATTCCGAATAGAATCAACCAGATGATATCTGGGATATTTGTCCTCTTGAATATGATCTGCCCTAAGAATCCTATCAACAGTATTAACGCCGTCAAAAGGAAAACCACTAGTGTAAACACGTCCATGCTCGTTTTACACCAAATTAATTTAAAACCATTATGATACAGGAAGATTTTTTAATACTGGCCATGTTAGTGTATCCATGAAACCATGGTACATTTTACTAGGGATAATGCTAGTCACTTCACTCGGGTTCTCAATAGAAATAAGTTTCTCCCCTAGCCAGTTCTGGTTTATACCTGGGGAAACTAAGGACTACACAATATCAGTCACAAACAATTACACAGAACCATTTGACGCGCTGGTCTACGTTGAGACAACAAACCAAAGTTATATGCTAGTGGATGGTGGGGAAAAACTCAAAATAGAAATTTTAAACTGGGGAGCAAACGAGGAAAAATCCATTCCCTTCAACATAACAGTGCTAAACACGACAAGGCTAGGGGACAGTGGCAACCTAGAGGTTGTGATATTCAACGAATCCAGCATGAAACTCCTTCAGATAAAGT
>JALWQZ010000032.1:9911-21859 GCA_027077895.1 Microcaldota archaeon
GATAAAGTACTTCAAGGTGTGGGACGTTTACCCAGAGTCAATAGATTACAAACTAGTCGCAAGCAAGACGAGTCTTTCAACACTGAACATATCCATGCAACTATCAGACGGCAGATCAGCAAACGTCCTTAATCCAAACGAAACAGAAAAGTGGTTCACATATTGGGGTAAACTGGAAACATTAAACGGCACAGTCCTAACCCAGAACACGTCCAATTCATCAACTGTGTTGTTAAACCTGACAAACATGCTAGGTGAATACAAACTAGTGTATGGAGTTAACTATAGCGTTTACCCAAGGTATAACCTTTACAGAAGTGACAATGTTTATCTACTGTACACAATAAATTTCACCAATATAACTGCAAGGTATGCTGGTCCAGTCAACGCCTACTACCCACTGGAAAACACGACAATAAAGGGAGGCACAACCATCTGCATTAGTGGAAACGTAGATTACGACAACAAGATACCTCTAGACATGTATCACTACTCGTTCACACTAAAATTATCAAATCAATCCTACAGTCTTGCCGTGAGTGATGGTCACTTTTCAAAATGCCTAAAGGCACCCCAAGAAACTGGAAATTACACTTTAACTCTATCAGCGTCAGGACCAAATGGCATCACAGGCAAGTACACAATACCAGTGGTTGTGAACAACACAATTGTGTACAAACCCACCAGTACAGGAATTGTGGCAAAAAAGATATCCGGGACAACTACTGGTCAGAACCTAGTGATATCAAACAAAAACACGTTCAGCCTGTCTGGGAAGATATACGTATCAGAGATAGGAAAATTCAAGCACTTCAACACAACATACATCAACGGAAACAACATAGTGATAAAGGCGCAGGGTAACACAACGATACCCTTAAAATTGATATACCCGTCATGGACACCACCAGGGGAATACAAACTGCAGATAACCATAACAACAGCACTCGGCAACATAACATTCCCTGTGTTATATGATGTGAAGGCAAAGACATTACCAAACACAATAACCTATGGTAGGTACTTTGAACAAAACAACAATGAAACCAGAGTCGTGATATACCTGCACAACGGATACACCCAAACCGTCAATGGAACCATAACCGAGACGATACCAAAGACGGTTGTGAAGTCCTTATCATACCTATTCCCATCAAATAAAACTCTGCCAAAACTCAGAAAGTGCAGCGAGTCCAACAACACATTAGGATGCATAATGAACCTAGCAGTAAAAACAGGGGAATGCGAGATATGCACAACACAACTCTGTTGGTCCCAGTGCATCCAAAATATGTTGAGTTCAAACCAGACAAACAGCACATATCCAGTTATCTTCATGGAAAAACCAAAGATAATAAAACCTGACCCTGTGGTCTCATGGAGTGTATCTCTAAATCCTGGAGAAGACAAGGATATAGTATACATAATAAACAAAAAGGTTAATGTAAGTTCATTCCCTAACCTACTTGGAAACTTTAGAGTAATTGAGAACCAGAAAAACCAGACAAACGAGACCAACCAATCAACTCAAACCAATGGAAGTCTAGTTGTGTACGGCTCTGGGGGCGGATCCTCTGGTTTCAGCGGGCTTATAATCGCAGCGATACTGATGGTCGCCATTGGGGTAATAGGATACTTAGTGTATATCAAATGGAAAAAAGAAAACAAAACACCAGACAAGAAAAAAGTGAAGGCCAACACTGAACCTAAAACAAAATTGAAACAAGAAGATAAGAAAGAAGAAGAGGATAAGAAGAAGGAAAAGAAGGAAGTTTCTCCTGAGGATGCATTCAAGCAGATAGGAAGTGGATTTGTCTAAAATCAAAACACATCGTGGGAGAGTATATACTCGCTGGGCTTTAATACCTCAAGGTGCTTCTCTTCAAGGTAATTTTCAAGTCTAGCAGTGTACAAATGGTGCCTATCCAGTGTAATAACCCCTCTTAGATGATAATGTTCTGCGGCTGCAATCAAGACTGCATCGCTAGGATCGGGAATTAGTTTAAGTAGTTCAGGGTCAAAGTGAATTGTGTAGGACTTTTCCCCCTTCCACTCACCAGGGGAAACGCCAGTGTCTAGAACCTGCCAATCAGCCAGATGCTCCCTAACTATCTTGTACAAATGCTTAGGAGCTCTAGACCTTAACTCCCTCAAGGTGAAATCAGTAAGCCCTAGATCTGGCTCGTTCGATAGTAGTTTCTTCAGTATCTTGTGACTAGCCCCCTTTTCACCCCAACCCCGTATTACAACACAAGTGTCTACCAACCAATTCATAAAACCACCAGTCAGCTGACCCTCTTGTCATCACGTGTCAGCACTCATAAGGCTCATCATTCTGGCGATAGTCTTTACCCAATAGGTGTTAAAAACCTTATGCGTACCTATAAATCAGATATAATGAAAGGGCAATTAATCCCAATGAAACCAAAACAGAAACAACATACTCATACATACCTGTTCCTCCTAGGACAATACTCAACCTTACACTTCTCACAAACTACTCTCTGTTTATCCACATCGGGAGTTATTAATTTAACATCACCAACTAGTGATGAAATAAATTTTATGTCTGACACATCTAGCCTAGGTTCGTATATCACCTTAAACAAACCATCAGATGAGGAGTATGAGTATTCAAGGAAACTAACCCTGTGCCTCAAATAATCTAAAATTTTCAAACTGGTTAGTGAATCTGTCTTGATAACCAAGACTTCATAACCAAGCACAGGTCCTACTCTCTCTAAATCACGCACTGGCACAAGTTTCCCAAAAACCTCCCTGAGAACATAATCTGATTCAACATCGTTTATGAAGGAATAAACCGTTTTTCTATTTACGCCCAAAGAATCAGCGATAACCTTTACTGGTATTTCAAAATCCCCTGCAAACACCCTTCTACCCTTAATGGATATCCCTAGATCATAAAACAAAGAAGCAATCCTCAACTTGACTGGTGCATTTCTAAAGGCATGCTCTATAACTGTAAGCATGTTAAATATATACAAAGCGTGTAATAAATAAATGGGTGTGTGCAATGAACAAGAATGAGATTGTATTTCTATCAATAACATGGTTGCTTGTCTTTTCATTCTTTAACCCTGTTTCCTGGTTCAATTCCATAACAAGCATGATTTCTAGCATAATTCCATTCCACCATCAAACACTAGCAGATACTCTCAAATCCGCGAGATATCTACCTGTGAACAACAGTGCAGTCAGAAAATTTGACTGGATGATAAAGATTGGCTCACCTTTCCTGACCAAGGGGCAAGGCCCCTCATGGATAAATGAAAATGTATACGTGGCGTTAGTTGACAAGAACGGAAACATACTGGATGACTACCAGGTCAAGATAGAGAATGGTAAAGTTGTCTGCTACGGAAAAACACCTAAAGTAGGAGGAAGGGCCACGTGCGGGAAACCAACCATCTGGGTAAAGGTCAATGAGAATGCTGTCCAGGAAATGTCAAAGGTAAAAACAATTGATGAAGGAATAGATGTTGCGAAGAACTTAATATTCTCAGGAGATATAGATGTCTATCCAAAAACAGTGGCATTAAAGTATGTAGGTCAGGCAGGAGAGATACTCCAGTATATAAGATCAGAGAAATCTAGATAACTCAGGATTTATCGGCTTTACAAATATGTTCCGGCCTAGGTGTACAAACCCCCAATCCTCTAATTTTGATCTCATTCTCTTTTTTGGATTTGTCAACTTCACTATGACCCTATCAACCATTCGCTTGCTCTGCATGTGATCAAGAACTAATTCTAAGAGTTCACAATTGCCATCAACATTGAAAACAGCATCAACCCATTCTCCCGGGATCCCCACTATCTCCCTAGGACCAGCAAGCCTAGCGGTAATTGACTCCTTAGTGTGCTTTCTTCTAAAAGTCAGTTCATTCTCTCCCCCAACAATCTCCAATTCGTCCATTTATGTCGCCCTTTGGGTTACTATTAGTATATAGGTTTACTTGAATTTAAACATTGATGTAACATCGCCATCAACATACTTCAAATACTTGGCCAGTCGCATGGCTTTAATCGGATGCTTAGATACATAACTCATAACAACAGGCCCCAATCCAGATATAGACTCCATCTCAGCATTCTTCTCTATAATGCGCAGGATTTCGTCGTCAACAGCATCAAACAACTCCTCAAACTCAGCATCACCAAGTTTTGAATAAAACTTGTGAACTGCTAGATGAACCCTTAACTCTCTTCCAAACTTCTCTCTCCAAACAGACTCGTATTCATCCAGTGACCCACCCTCACCTACGATTTTACCTAGTATCATTGCGCATTGCCCACCTATCGCGATACCACCACCAGTACTTGCCTTAACCTGTGCAGCTGCATCACCGACTAGGGCCAGGTTGTCAAAAACAGAAGGAGAATTGTCAAATAATGGAATCAATCCACCCTGCTCGGAAATTGGAACCCAAGGATACCCACGAATCTTAGCAAAGAACCTCAACGCAGTTTTTGGGTTGTATGCATCATGAACTCTACTAGCAACGTCTGGCCTGTAACCCAGACCCATTCTAACCCTATTCTCATCAACGGGAACTAGCCAGGCAAAAAACCCTGGAGCGAATGAACCAAAGTGGATTTCAACCGTGTCCACATCTACCTTCATCCTATTCTCAATCTGATATGCAACAACATAGTTTCTATTTATCCCATGCTTCCTAGCGAAATAACTCGCCGCCCCATCCGCTGCAATTGTTATACTCTCCTCATCCAACAGTCTCCTCCCAAGTTCAATACTAGCACCTTCAGACGTTGCCTCGTTTGCAATCTCATTATCAAACTCTGTTCTGTCTATGACTAAGGCATATCCCTTTCTCTTCCTCAAATAGAATTCTTTGCCACTTGGAGAGACAAACCTTGCTTGCCCTATCTCGTTGAGAACAGAATCTGCATAATCCACATCTAGTGCATCGAGCCCAGACCTAGAAACCAGCCCAGTACACTGGACAGGTTTCCCTATCTCACCATGCTCCTCATAAACAGTTACATCCATTCCTTTCCTAGCAATCTCCCTAGCAGCCAGCAGACCGGCCGGTCCCCCTCCTGCTATCCTAATCACCTGAATCCCTCCACCAATTTAACAAACTCATTGGATAGATCCTTGACCTTGTTCTCATCTTTTGACTCAACTGTCACCTTTATTGTTGGAGATGTGTTGCTAGGCCTAATCAGAACCCAGGAATCATCAAACTCTACCTTAACACCATCTAGCGTGCTCACATTCTGGTATTCATCAACAATGAACTCCTTTACCTTGCCCATAACCCTAAATTTCTCATTATCATCCTTGAACACTATCTTCCTCTTCAACATTGTGTATCTAGGCAGGCCAGAGACCAACTCTGACAATTTCTTGCCATTCTCCAATAGAATCTGCGCAAGTTTCACTGGGACGACAACACCATCATCAAACGGAAGTATACTAGGAAGAATCATGTGCCCACTGGATTCAACACCAACATCTGCATTCATGTCCATCGCGTAGTGTATCAAGTGCGTGTGTCCAACAGGAACTCTAACTATCTTGGCACCCTCTGGTTCAAGGACATCCTCGATAACCTTGCTGGTTTCAACGTTTGCAATAACTGCCACCTTGCCCTTGTCACTTAAAACACTCCTAGCAAACAGAATCGCTAGATAACTAGGAGGAACAAAGTTTCCCTTGTCATCAAGTATAACTGCTCTATCCCCATCTCCATCAAAGGCAACACCAAACTCCAATCCTTCCCTGATGATTGTCTCTCTCAGTTTGCCTAGTTTGTCCGGTTCTGGCTCGCTAGGTCTGTCTGTGAAAGCAGGATTTGGTTTACAAAAAACAAAACTTGGATCAAAATTCATCCACTTGAAAAGATCCTCTGCAATCAGTGAAACCGAACCACCTCCGCAGTCAACACCAACCTTCATCCTCGCAAAGTCATTGCTTGCAAAGAATGAGATGTAATCCTTCTTGTGATCAACGTCATAAACCTGCCCGTACCTCTTCCAGTTCTTTCTGTAAACAAAGTAATTCTCAACATGGGACACAGCAGATATCTCATCGGAAGACAAAGACAGGCCATTAGAGTAGTACATCTTCAAACCGTTGTACTCTGGGGGAAGGTGTGAAGCAGTTACTAGCATGCTCAGTTTGGTTCTTTCTAAGAAACCAGAGTACAGAGCAACACCAAAACTAGCCATGCCTTGGAATTTAACCTCGCCACCTGACTCCATAAACCCAGATATAAGAGCATGGGAAAGTGATGGACTGCTCAACCGTATATCATAAGAGACTGTTGCAGTCTTGTATTTATCACCTAGATAGAGTCCAATGTTGTACATGGTCTCTGAGTTTATCTGCTCCGGGACCGTACCCCTTATATCATAAGCCCTGAATATTGACCTATCCATACTACCACCAATCTATTAATTGGATACAGTTTTTTAAACAAGTTTCACGTAGATAAAAGTGATGGACATACTAATGGTAAACCCATTCTTCATTCCGTACTGGGGAGGAACAGAAAAGGTTATCTACGAGATTTCTAGAAGGCTAGTCAAAGACTTTGATATCACTGTACTAACATCTAGGCTTAAGGGGACAAAAAAGGAGGAGTACATTGAGGGAATTAGGGTCGTAAGAGAAGAGGCAATGGTGATAAACAAACTACCTAAACCACTCCCTCCCCCATATGTGATATCGCCTGCCAAACCTATATACCTAATATCAGAGGCAAAGAAGCACAAGGTGGTACACTTTCATAACCGATTCTTTTACAACCCAATAGATTTCACACTTGCAAAATCCATGAAGAAAAAGGTTGTCTTGACTCTGCACAATTCTAGACCAATGGATATAGACCCAACAACTGACTTCCTAGGCCAGATGTACGACGACACCGTGGGGAGAGTGATATTTGATGCATGCGATTACATTACAGCAGTATCAAAGGATACCCTAGAAAAAACACTGAGGGAGAAAAAATTCAGAAAAAAGGCAAGGGTGATATACAACGGTGTTGACGAAAAGGTGTTCAATCCGAAGGTAGACGGAAGCGAAATGAGGGAGAAACTAGGGGTTAAAGACAACGAAGTGATGATACTAACAATCGCTAGGCTAGTTGAGCAGAAAGGGATAGACTACCTGGTGGATGCTGCAGGAAAACTGAAGAACGAAAACATAAAGGTCATAATACTGGGAAAGGGACCAAAGGAAGAGGAGATAAAAAATAGAATCAAAGAGTTAAAGTTGAATAGGAAGGTAAAACTAGTAATAGACAGGCTACCGGCAGAGGACATCCCAAAGATGTATGCTGCTTCTGATATATTCGTTCTTCCATCACTGTACGAACCCTTTGGGCTTGTTGTGGCAGAGGCAATGGCAACAGGAAAACCAGTAGTGGCAAGTAGGATAGGGGGTATTCCAGAGGTTATGGGGAAGGGAACAGGATTCCTAGTGAGGCCTAGAAGTTCGGACGAATTGGCAGAAAAATTGTCCATCCTGATAAACGACGAGAAAGCAAGAAAAAAGATGGGAAAGAATGGAAGGAGGCGGATTGAAAAGTACTTCACTTGGGACAAAATCGCAAACGACTACAAGTCATTCTATAACGAGATCCTTAGCGAGTGATACTGCTTTCTTAATTATCTCATCTTCTCCGTTTACTTTTCTATCCCTCATCACAACTCTCCCATTTATGACGGTGTGCGTAACAACAGAACCATTCGCAGAGTATACTAGGTTTGACACTAGGTCGTGGTGTGGCACCATCAAGTGATTTCTTAGGTCAACTATGATTAGGTCTGCCAGTTTTCCCTCTTCAATCCCGTAGTCCAAACCTAGCGCTTTGGCACCTTCATACGTTGCCATAGAGAAGGCCTCTCTAGCGTCCAAGACTGCCTGGTCCCACCTGTGTGCCTTTTGTAGAAGGGCAGCAAACTTCATCTCCTCAAACATGTCTAGGTTGTTGTTGGAAACCACTGAATCGGTGCCCAGGCCAACAGTCAACCCCGCTTCCTTCATCTCCTTCCAGGGCATTACACCGCCAGTGGCTAGTTTCATGTTGCTAGTCGGGTTGTGGGCAATTTTCACCCTGGCCTTGGCAAGAGTTTTTATCTCGTTTTTTGTCACCCAGGTCGCATGGGCGAATATGTCGTTCTCACCTAGGAAGTTAATACTCTCCAACAGTGGGACTGGCCTCTCTTTGTAGTTTTCAAGAGTTGTCTCGTTTTCCCACCTAGTCTCCGCCAGGTGCATGTGTATAAATGTGCCCTCCTTGTCTGCCAGTTCCTTGGCCTTTGCTAGGTTGTCTGGATTGCAGGAGTATATGGCATGGGGTCCGACTCCAGGGTTAACCAATTCATGGCCCCTCCAGTCTTTTATGAATCTCTTTGCATTGTCTAGGGGTTTTCCCTTCTGGGTGGTCTTGTCCTCGTCAACGACTGGCCACGCTAAAAATCCACGAACGCCTAGTTCCTCACAAACCTTGGCAGTCTGGTCTAGGTCTTGGTACATATCTAGAAAAGCAGTGGTTCCTGTCTTTACCATTTCAAGCAGGGAAAGCATCGACCCCCAGTAAACCAGTTCGGGTGTGAGCTTTGCCTCTATCTTCCACAACTTCTCCAACCAGGGGGCAAGCTCTAGGTCATCGTTTGCCCCCCTCAAGAGACCCATACCAGAGTGAGTATGAAGATTAACAAGGCCTGGCGTAACTAGGTTTCCGCCCGCGTCAATGACCTCCTCTGCCTCAATGCTAATCTTGCTGGATATCTCAGATATCCGACTATCTTCTATGTAAATGTCTCCTACGGCCAAGGTAAAATCCGGTTTCAGCATCCTTGCGTTTTTGATCAATATGCTCATACTACTCCCATTAAATTTCAATAATGAAACAAATATATAACTCCTTGTACTTAAATGTCCTTATTTCCAATACTGTGGGAGTTACTGTGCTGCTCAGATGTATCGCGAGCACAACACTTTAAAACCAGAAAAAGACTTCTTCCTTAAATGTAGAGGAGTATGGAGGGATTGCTGGAATAAACTAGCACAAGTTAAGTTTCGAAAGAGTGAGCATAACTGCTTCTTCTGTACGTAAGGTCTTAGTCTCCTGATGGCTCATTATATTGATCATATAATCAAAATCTCTTAATCTAAAACCAACTATATCATAGAGTCCCCTATTTGGACCACCAAATACTAAAGTAATATTCTCCTTGGATGTGGGCGTTAGATTTGCATCTTCGAGGTATTTTCCTCTTCGAGAAGTACCAACAATCGGCCCGGGGAATAGATCACGTATTCTCTTCACAGATTTATGCAGATCTAGATTCAAATAAGAAACATGAAACCCCACATATCTATCTCGACTCAGATCCATAGTGGAAACAAGAGTATCTCTCTCTAAATCCAACAAAACCAATTGGTTTGTTTTTAGTGAGTAATTATTAGCTAACAATTGTTCTTTAGATATTTGTTTGTTAAACCACTTTCTATTATGTCTATATCTTACAACTACATTATTGTCACTAACATTGGAAGTGTATCCCCAAATTATAGGTCCATCATCGGATATATGCGATGAAATTTGGAGAGGTGGTATGACTCCCAAGTATTTATTATCTTGGGAAAGAGGAAAAACCTTCTTTTTCAGCCAAGGGGGAGTCACTGCATACTTCAAAACTTTAGTTATATATCTACCCAAAGCATTAGAATCGAAGTATGGGTCTTTATCGTGATATACAAAGACGTGGGTAACCCTACCTATCCCCAGTATCCTAGCAAGCTCTCCTATCACATAAGTCCTAATTAGTCTATTTTTTAAGTTTGATGTAAATGTGGAAGGTATCAAAACCACAAGCTTGTTCGGCTGCACTTTATTGTCCACATCTCTCACCACTATTTAATCACAACTTGCTCTCAATAAACGCTTTGTATGCTAGGTATCCAGAGTACAGATCGGCCTTGCTAGCGATCTCGAATGGGGAGTGCATTGACAAAACTGGGACTCCCATGTCTATTACGTCCATACCATACCTGGCTAGATAAGCGGCAACTGTGCCCCCTCCACCTACATCAACCTTGCCTAGGGCTCCCGGCTGCCATGGGACCTTCGCCTTTTCAAATATCCTGCGAAGTTCGGCGACAAACTCTGCCCTTGCCTCACTGGCCATGTACTTCCCGCCGTGACCTGTGTACTTGGTCAAAACAACCCCCTTCCCTAGAACTGCGGTGTTCTTCTTCTCAAAAACATCCTTGTACAATGGATGCATCCCGGCATCAACGTCTGCAGAGATCGCTATGGAGTTAAGTAAGGCGAGGTTTGGGTCCTTTGCAACTAGGCTAGCAACGTACCTCAGGAAGTGGGACTGGGCAGAGGTATTGCCCTCACTCCCTATCTCCTCCTTATCAAAGAAGAACGCCAAAACTGTCCTCTCTGGCTTCTTCTTCAAATCGAGAACTGCCATCAACTCGGTGAAAACAGAACTTCTATCATCGTGTCCATAAGCGCCGATTAGAGAACGGTCCAGGCCAACGTCCCTGGGTTTCACCGCTGGGACTAGTTCTAGGTCAGCAGAGATTAAGTCCTCCTCAACAATTCCATACTTCTTGTTCAAGGCCTCTAAAATCGCTTTCTTTATGCTCTCTTCTTCCTTACCCTTCTCCTTGTACTTCTTGGACAAATGACCGATAACCGCATCTAAGTTCTCCCCCTCTATCACTTCCTTTGCTGGCTTCTCCATTTGTTTACTCGCTAGGTGAGGCAGAAGGTCCGGAATAACTAGGACGGGATCGTTTTCATCCTCCCCTATTCTAACCTCAATTCGTTTCCCATCCTTCCTAACTACCACACCGTGCAATGCTAGAGGATGGTTAACCCACTGGTACTTCTTTATCCCGCCGTAGTAGTGTGTGTCAACCAACGCCAGATTTGAATCCTTGTCCTCATACAAGGGAACCATCTTCAAATCAATTCTAGGCGAGTCTAGGTGAGCAGCGAGTATAAACATCCCCTCATCTGCTGGCTTCTTCCCTCTGACAACTAAAGCAATGGCCTTGTCCTTGAACGAGATGTAGAATTTCTCTTTGGATTTTGGATATTGCTTAAAGCCGGCTTCCTTGGCTAGGTTTATGATTTCTTCAACTGCTTCCCTTTCTGTTTTAACCTTTGATAAAAAGTCCTTGTACAAATCAGAGAAAACAAAAACCTTCTTCTGGTCCAGCATCTCCCAGGCACTAGGCCTGCTGTAATCGAGTTTCATGAGAACCACCTGGTTATGTTAGGTTTGTTTGGAATAAAAAGATTAATAATAAAACCGATAATAAAACTTGATGGAACAACTTACAATAAGTTTACTGGGGGTAGGAGACATAGATGAAATATCAAAAAGAACAAAACGAAGAAAAGAGGAAGTAACAGAACAAATAAAAAACATTGCAAATGTGTTCGCAAGTTATTCTGTTAAACTAATCGCTCTAAGTGGTGTCGAGGTAGAAGTAGTGAAATACTTCAAATTGTATGGCGGTCAAACAGTAATTGCACCAATACCTGTAGATGACGAAACGTTCGGTATAAAACATTTACAGAAGTACATCATCTCGAATACAAGGAGATTTCCTTTATTTGATGGGTTTGTAAACACAACAGACTGGTTTAGAACAGACTTCATAAGACCTCTCTTAGGGGATATATGTTTTATTCTGGGTTTTAGCCCCGGAACACTATTGTCGATAAGTGCAGGATTGTATTTATATAAAATACTTAAAGTAAAAAAGAAAACAGAAAAAGTAAAATTAGATAAGCCAACCAAGGAGAATATAAGAGCAGGGAGACATACTCAATTCCAAATTTGGGTTTATCATCCATTCATAATTAGTAGATTACCAAAGGAACTTGAAGAATATGCGAGAGAAGAAGGCGTAGAGGTAGTGT
>JALWQZ010000033.1 GCA_027077895.1 Microcaldota archaeon
CAAATGGAGGTTGGAGTTACATAATTGTTGATATAAACAAGAATAGTGGATGGATACCAATAAATAATGGAGTATTTTACGCATACAGAGATTGGATAAGTTTAGATAAGTTAGGAAACCAAAAAACCACAAAAATCCCAGATTGGACTCCAATGTACCTACAGATAGACTTAGTAGTTAGAAAAGATACAGGGGGTTGGGGGGTCAACTGGAGCTCATTCCCATCAACTCTCGGTTTGATACCCCTATCCTACAGTGGGTATATACTACATAACAACAAAAAGGTCATACTAGAGAGCAGCGCGACACAACTAGGCGAGAACGGCGTTTATGGGAACCAAGACTTAGACGCAGAGGATGTTGTACACCTGGCTATAGAGTTTATCCCAAACGTCAGCGGGTTGGTCAGTATTACTGATAGAGCAAGAGGTTACTTTATCATCCTAGGGGACAATACACACACATTGAATTTTGTGATACTGCCAGCGTATAAATGGAACCCAACAGGGATACCGGGTGTGTTATATAAAGCGAGAGTGTATAGTTTGTTTAAAGAGGATAATCCTGAAGAGTGGGTGAAGCAAGATCCTTCGTTTGTATCTACGTACTCAGGTAGGTTAGGGGCACCAAGACACTTTGAAATAGGTGTCGTGATAAAAAACACTGCGGACGTAAAAAGGAGGGTTACATTAACATTTGAAGATAGTGGGATAGAAAATGGTGATCCAAAGGCGAAATTTGTAGGTATTGAGTCAATAGATCCAAATACGTTGATTGGAACAGGAGATGTAGTAGGGTATGATAGTACAAATCCACTCAGCGGACTTGACGAAATGGCAAGTGGTGAACCAAGTGATAAAATGAGTATCACCTTGTCTCTTCCACCAAAAGGAGAGAATGCAACTCTTGTTGAAGGTGTTGGTACTCCTGAGTTATCAGAGTCAACAGGAGATATTGTGGTGTACATAAGCAATGAAACAAAAAAAATAACTCTAAAGGACTACCCACATGGTATGCTAGACTACATAATCGATGCAAAAGATGCAGAGACTGGTGGAAATATAACACTTAACACAGACGATATTAAATTAGAAGTAATAGAGAGAGAAGTAAATACGAATAAAACAGTCAACCCATCTAACTACCAAGTCCACAGTGTATCTGACAGAATCATGTTAAGTGGAACAGCAGTAATGAACGGTCCTATATTTACAAGTCACAGTGACGATAACCCCTACGTTCAAGCAGACGTGGAGGGTAAACTAACATCTGGCACACTAGTATTCTCCACGTATAGCCCGATATTCGGAAGCCTTGAAAAGAAAATCCAGATTGGGAGTATATCGTTCGATCCTGCAGGTGCGCAAGCATACTTGTGGGAATGTGACGGAAAAGACAAAAATGCACAAGTAGTTGTAATAAACGATGGAGAGAGCAACATTTCAATCTCAACAGCATGGGAAAGTAGGATATTACCCGGAAGTGCGATATACTATTCCATAGATGGTGTAAAAACAAATTTACAACCAAATGAAGATGTAAATCTTCCTCCAAATAAGTATATGACCATAAACCTTGAGACGTCAAACTTAGTATGTAACAAACAGGGGGATTATACCCTACAAATCATAGCGAAAAACAAGACTACGGGTGATATTGTAGGAAAAAAGGATGTGTATATCATAACCGATCCGTATATCCCACCAGTAGAAAATGAGGGTAGCAGATCATTAGGCAATTATATCAGAGATGGAACACCTATCGGGCAAGTAACCTACAAATCTTGTGGAACACTAAATATATCAGATAAAGTTGAAATACCAAAAATATGCGACGCAGACCAGTTTGTTAAATATATAATAAGCGCAGCCAACGAGATATCCAACAATAACATAAACAACATGACATTTACTGCAAACCTAGGCTATGAAAATATTAGCATCAAGGACATGAATAAAATTGCTCATATCATAGGATATACAGATGTGTCTATAACGCATGGGCAAAACTTATCACCAGAAAGTTCAAACCTAGAGATAATCGTGCCTAACAATATAGGTTACGTTGGTTGCGGCAGAGTACGTATATACATGTCAAAAACAGTTAGGGGTTACATACGCACGATAATAAACGTGGAGAAGATGCCGTGGTGCAATAAGACCAATAATAACTTCGTTGTTGGGGCAATGAATCTCGACAGTAAAACCAGGGGTATGCTTAACTATGGTATAACATTCTCAGGGAACAATATAAATAACTTACTAGCGGCAATAAAGGACAGTATGGAGAGTAACCACATCCCTGTATACACTCTACTCGGATACAACTCCAATCTATCAGTTGACGCAATATCAAGTGAATTAAAACAACCAACTGATGGTCCTGTATTTGAGTATATAGAGCAGGAAAACACACCATTGGGTGATATAAACTGTAGTTCAATACCTGGATTTAGTAACTTCAAATACTGTTATACTCAGAATGCAACAACCAGTGATGGTAAACCCAAAATAGAGTTGTATTTCGTATACCCAAGCAATGCTAGTGAGAGTGTAAAGGAGAAAGCAAGAGAAGCAATGGCTAGCGTGTTGCTCAATGAATGGTTGCCAATCAATGAGCTAAGAGGTATGCCTTCAAAAAATGTTGACAGCAGAGTAAAAACTCTTGCACTATGGATTGACTATGATAGTGTAGGTAATAGTTGGGGCTGGAGTTCAAATAGCCAAGACATAACACCAAGATACATAAAGAATTACAAAATCACAGAAGGAACAAGAGCATATCTAAATTGGGAAATTTGCCTTAATAAAACCTACGCACGTGAAAAGCGCATATACAATTTGCCAGTAACAATCAGAATAGGGCATTCATGGGTAATTTCAAGCATCCGTTATTTGGACTCAAACAAATGTGCGTATGGGTCAACACGACTCAACTTATTCAACGGTAACGTGACCATAACCGCAAGTGTTGCAGAGCACAGATATAGTCGCACAATACATGTTGAGAGGGTTCCAGAAAAGTTGGCGTACATTAGTGCTGCGGGTACCTATCAATATCTAAAGGCAAATGTGTGTTTCAAAGCAGGTTCGAATGCAACCCATTATAATTATTCATACAAAATCAGCTCGTTTGGGAAGACGCTTTCAGCAGGTAGAATCAATTTCGAAAATGGAAAAAACCAATTTGTGTACTACTGTGTCCCCATTAACAAAATCATCAAGCTTCCAAATATCAGGGGTGTTGTATTCATCCAAGTTTACACGCCAATCCCCTACTTAGCAGACACTGCCTTCCTAGACAGAGTATCCACTATTATACCTTTTTTACACTACCCATACCCAATTAGGAATAGACGCTGCAACAATAACAATGACTGTTCAGAACCAACACCTATATGTGATGCGTCAACACATATATGTGTACAATGTGTCTCAAATGGAGATTGCCCAACTGGAGCAATATGCAACATGTACTTACATAAGTGTATATGTAAAAATGGTGGGGGTGTTTGCGGAAACACATGCGAGATCGGAATTGGAAAATGTTGTAATGGGAGTTGGGTACCAAATGCACATTGTTGTATAAATAGTGACTGTCCAATTGGGAAGGTATGTAACAGTAAACACCAGTGTGTGTGCCCGAGTGGTACAACAGCATGTGGAAATAAATGTTGCTCACAACCATAACCAACCGTGTGAGACTGGATCAGGTATATGTTGTAATGGAACCTGTTGTGTAAACATTGACTGTCTGAGTGCGGGAGTATGCAATTTAAACCATAAATGTATCTGGCAATAGCTTAAAATTTTAATAAAAAAAATATTAGGTGTACACTCCACAAAGCCGGAATTAAAAGTCAGATAGTACTGCCCCGCAATCCATTTAAACCCCTAATTCTTTATTTACGATGATGGGAAGCCTGCTGATTAACCTGCTGTTCGGCGGAGTTTTGGAGAAGTTCAATCTAGTTATCCTAGGTCTCAAACTAGTAATCTTGATATTCATAGTTGGATGGGTAAGGGTCCACATAGGTGGGGGAAGATGGGGCACCTTCATAATGCTCCTAATAGGATACCTAGCCCTATTCAAGTACTGGTTCCTAACAGGCCCAATCGCGATAATCTATCTGCTAGCAATATCGGGTATAACAGGTCTAGCAATGGATGTCGTCTTCACAAGGCAGTACTACACTAGTGGAAAGGGAGGTCTCGCAGGCATGGAAGGTGGCGAGAGAGACGCGGAATATGCAAATAATCCAGCATTCGGAGCCCAAAACCAAATAAAAGCGAACGCGATAAAGAGGATACTAAAGAGGTGACGCGATGAAAGGCCAATTTGTATTCGCATCCCCTGCAATCGCTCTGGCACTTCTACTGGCAACCCTAGCAGTCTTCATACTAGGACCTGTAATCCTGATACACATGTCGCCAATAATCAGAGTCATATTTCAACTGATTGCTGCCGTCACAATATACGACTGGATAAAAAACACCGTGGGTCCTGGCATCCTATCCCTGGTCATATCCGGAATACTGATATACATATTCGTAATTGCGCTCCCAGGCCTGACTGCAGCGTTATGGGCAACTTACTACGTAGTGGGAATGGGCCTAGCCTCAATGTTCATTTGGGGTTTCACAATATTCAGTGGGAAGGGTTGAAACTGTCCCTAGGTTAAAATCCTGTTGAATTTAAAAACCAACAAACTAGCAAAGATATGGGTGAATACAATGGGAGACGTATGGTCCGACCTAAAACTCGCATTCCTGATAATCATATTCATATACCTAGTTAGTTGGGCGTCTGACCTCACAAAATCAAAGAAAATCGGCGTCATACTAGCAATAATAATAGCCTACTTAACCGTATTCCAACACCCCTGGCTGCTGTTCATGACAGTTCTGCTGTTCTTTGGATATGCGTTCCTAGAGAAGTTCGCAGCAGAGGTGACAGATTAATGGACACACTGACATTCGTCATATTCCTACTCCTACTAGCCCTGGCAATAAATGCAAACCAAAGTCTGCTGGCAGTTGGGATCGCAGCGGTTATGGTCGTCATGATACGGCCAATCTCCCTAGGCATCCTAGTCCTAGTGGGGGCCTTGCTGATGGTATGGATAAAGAATAGTGTGGAGTTCTGGTGGGTGATACTAGGAGTGTTGATGCTGCTAGCCTTCGTAATGGACAAGAACAAGGGCGCCGGACCGGAGATGTACACACCCGAAATGCTGATGGGGGGATGAAATGGACACGATTAGTCTCCTGGTAATACTGGGGATAACAGGGATTGGTGTATACCTAGGGTGGACATGGTTAACTATAATCGGCTTGTTCCTGCTTCTAGCCTTCGCGTTCGTGTCCAAGCCAAAGGCACCGAAGAAGTCCAGCGCAAAGGTCAAACTAAGACCAATCATCGTGAAAAGGAAATACGACGCAAAGAGTATATACCCAAATAAGATGGAGTTTTACACAACAACCATATCTCCCCCTGACTGGTGGGAAGGCGCTCTAAACACATTCGGAACACTAACTGCAAGATGGTTATTTGGAGGTAAGAAAAAGTGAGGGGTACTGACGAGGTGCTGATCCTCCTATTGCTGGTCCTCGGAATATCAATCTGGATAGGATGGACATGGTTGGCAGTAATAGATGTATTCGTTATGTTCTTGATATTCATAGGGGAATCAAAGACAACAAAGACCAAGTCAAAGGCAGCAAAATCAGAAGAGATTTTGACTCCTGTCATAGTAACAGATGAAGGCGAACCACCGTACCTATATCCAGACAAGTTCAAACTAAAGGTGTACACAGGGGGTTGGGGAACTGGTGGCTGGATGGAAGCAGCAAGTGGAGCCGCTAGTCTAGCACAACTAGCATACGGTCTAGTCACAGGAAAGACAATTAAGGGGTACAGTTGGGACAC
>JALWQZ010000034.1 GCA_027077895.1 Microcaldota archaeon
TTACATACCTATATGTTATATTGTACACTCCGGCTCCTATTCCATCTCTGTTATAGCACCCAAGTGTCGTTTCTAGTTTGTCGGATGTCTTAATGGGCTTGCCAATGGGACAGGATATGTTAAGTACCCTCATCTCCGAGAGAGGACCGTATTTATAATATGTCCTGTAGAACCTATGCCCCACGATTCCCTTTGGGACGTGATAAACGAAGGATTCGGAAACTATTGCAGAGTTGTTTGTCAGTTTTATGTTAAGTGAATATGGGTTCACGTACACAGTGGTCCTAGTTTGATATCCACCAGCAACGAAGAAGGCTGTAAACAGCAGGGCCACAATCAAAATTAGAACCTTGAATTCGCCTAGTTTGACCTTGTACTTATATACGAATGGATCCTGTTTTATAGTGATTAGGATCACGAACCCAACGGCTATTAGGGATACAAGCGCTAGGACCGGGCTTACAACTGACAGCCCAATCCCAATCACTAGGACTAGTAAAATTGCCAGAACATACTTCCAGTTCATTTACTCACCTAATACAGTGTTGTGTTTGGTCTATTTTCTATTTCCTTGCCGAATTCTAGATATGGTTTCTTTGTGAAACCAAGCATCCCCGCGATTAGATTATTCGGGAATACCTGTATGAGCACATTAAATGACTGGACCTGATCGTTGTATAAATACCTCTGTCTAGCAATCTCGGCTTCGACGTTTCTTATGCTCTCCTCTAGTTCTTTGACTGCGTCCATGCTCTTTAACTCTGGGTAGTTTTCCATAACCGCGTATATTCTGCCTAGCAATCCGGTCGCCATCTGGTTGGCGTTCTTCAGGTCATCAGGGGTCTTCAAAGGTATGCTTCTTAACTTCGTCACATCTGTGAATACACTTTTTTCGTACTTCATGTAACTTTTAGTGGTGTCAACTAATTGACCAATCATGTCAAACCTTTTCTTCATCGCTACCTGTATCTGGTGCAGGCTGTTTTCTATGGCATTATTCAGGCCGACTAGTCTATTGTACACGGCAATAATCCAGCCTATTATACCTAGTATGACTAGGACAACGATTCCCAGAATTATTAGACCTATCATGAAATCACCCATTTATTAATGGATTGTTGGTTTAAATAAGTTCTTTTTTAAATATATATAGAAACATTTAAATAGGGGTTGTTGGACAACTTTATAAGTGTTTCTGATTTTTAAACGGACAAGGTGATTTATTGAGAGAGTTGGGTCTTGTTCAGGGCATATCCGGATCGGGCAAACTGATTGTTAGGGCCTCTGGGAGATTGAATCTGAGAATTGGTCAAATGGTTTTTGATAAGAAAGGCAGACATATAGGGGCCATATGGGATGTAATTGGCCCGATTGCCAAACCCTTCGTTCTTGTTGATGTTATAGGCGCGCTGCCTAAGGTGGACAAACTGTACTTGAGGTGATTGTGTGGTATCAAAAAAGAGTAAAAAAAAGGATAAAAAATCCTTGAAAAAATCCTCCAAGTCTAAGAGTTCTACAAAATCATCTCCTAAGAAGAAGACTACAAAGAAAAAGACAACGACCAAGAAGAAGGCCACTAAGAAGAAGACAACGAAAAAGAAGACCGTGAAGAAGTCAAGTAATAGAAACGTCAAGGCTTCCAAGAAGGCAACCAATAAAGCAGGGAGTAGGAAGGCTAGGTCTAGTACAAAGCCTGCTAAATCAAGTAAGGCGAAGACTAAGGCTAAGAATACAAAGAAGACGAAGAAGGGTGAGACCAAGCATAAGCCAAAATCATCTTTCAAGTCTGGAAAGAAGGTCGAAGAAGAAGATGAGATCAAAATAATCAAACTTCAGCCTGAGGAGGAGACCGTTGAAAACAAGGAAGAGAAGATAATCATTGATTTTGATGAAGAGGATAATACCCAGGAGAGTGGAGAGGAGAGCGAAACACCTATTGAGTCCGATGGCAATTTGGAGACTGATGTTGAGCCTAAAAAGCAGGATGTTGGTCGGTTGGTTGAAGAAGAAAAGAACAAGGTGAGAAGGCCAACACTAAGATGCCCAGAATGTGGTTCAACCAACCTAAGATGGAACTATGAGAGGGGAGAATTGGTCTGTATGGACTGTGGGACTGTAATAGAAGAGAGTATGATTGACTTTGGACCTGAGTGGCGGGCCTTTGACTCCTACCAAAAGGTGAAGAGACAGAGAACTGGATCTCCTATAAAGTACACAAAGCCAAACAAGGGATTGGTCACTGAAATTGATAAGTACAACAGAGATATTAGAGGGAGCAAATTGTCTTCACAGGCTGCCAGCCAGATGGGGAGACTGAGAAAGTGGCACAAGAGGTCTAGTATTGCTAGTTCTATAGAGAGAAACCTTACGATAGCAATGGGTGACCTAGAGAGAATTTCGTCATATCTAGGTTTGCCATCTAATATAAGAGAGGCGGCAGCGCTGTTGTATAGAAAGGCAGTTGAAAAGGGATTGATTAGAGGTAGACTGATTGAGAGTGTTGTTGCTGCTGTCATCTACATGGTTTGTAGACAATATGGCATTCCGAGAACTCTAGATGAAATCTCAGAGATATCTGGTATTTCAAAGAAGGAGATAGGGAGAACGTATAGATTCCTAAAGAAGGAGTTATACGTTGATGTGCCCCTAACGAATCCAATATACTATGTCCCTAGGTTTGCTAGTGCTCTAGGGCTCTCTGGGAAGGTCCAGGAGAAAGCAAAGGATATACTAACCGAAGCAGTTGAAAAGGGTTTGATAAGTGGTAGGGGGCCCACAGGTGTAGCGGCCGCGGCGGTTTATATTGCCAGTGTTATGATGGGAGAAAGGAGGACACAAAAAGAGGTTGCAGAGGTCGCAGGGGTCACAGAGGTTACAATAAGGAACAGATACAGAGAGTTAAAGAGGGAATTGAATATAGATATAGAGGACGAGTAAGTCATCTCTCTTTAAATCTTTCCACCACCTTCTTTATTGTTTGCAGACTCCTAGTAGTGACCGGAATCTCAAGCCCAAATTTTTGTTTTATGCCTGTTTCTATCCACTGGCCAATCGTTGCATAGTGCACACCCTGTTTTTTGAATACGACTATATCACTGTGCACACCGTAAATACCGAGAAACTTCACATTGTTTGAATGCTTACTCTCGATTTCTCTCAAAATAGCCCTCAACCCTGACCCGCTAATATTGTTCTGCCCAAACATCCTGACTCCTTTTAGGAAGGCAATCCCTAACTTCCTAGACCGCATGAACCAGTTACCCGGAACAAATTTATAATTCTGTTATCAAAACTAGATTATGTTCATTGTTTTCGAAGGCATAGATGCTAGCGGCAAGGAAACCCAGGCTAAACTTCTCGCGAAGGCCTTGAAGAAAAAGGGGCACAAGGTTGAAATCTTTGATTTTCCGAATTACAAAAACCCGATTGGGAAATTAATTGGGAAGTTCCTGGAAAAGAAGGTTGAACTGGATGTTGAGACTAGGGCATTGTTGTACGCAGCAGACAGGAAGTTTGAACTCAAGGGCATAAAGAGGGCACTAGATGAGGGCAAGATAGTAATCGCTGATAGGTACTGCTACTCGAATATAGCATATCAGGGAAGTCTAGGTGCGAATATATCATGGTTGGCCTCGCTAGATTCTAGACTAGTCTTCCCAGACATTGTCTTCTACATAGATATTCCTCCTAAAGAAGCACTCAGAAGAAAGACAAAGAAGGATAGATACGCTTCTAAAAAGGAATTCCTTGAGAAAGTCAGGGAGACCTACATAGACATGGCTCATGGGACGTTGGCGCCGTTTAGGCAGTACCATGATTATGCTGAATGGATTCCTGTTGATGGGACTAGGAGTATTGATGACATCCACGGGTACATCCTTGATGAAGTAAATAAAAGGCTGCCTAGAGGTGAAGATTGATGGTAGAGGTTATAACTGTACCTATAAACCTAGAGAGCGGTATTGAGGCGATAATAGGTCAGGGGAATTTTTCTCTAAAAACCGTTGATGATATCGCGAGGGCCCTGATGGTCAGTTCCTCAAAGATAAAGGTTGGGGTCGCCATGAACGACGGGAGCATGAAGATAACCAGGACTAGTGGCAACGACGAGACTCTGGAAAAATTGGCTGGGGAACTGGCGTATACCATAGGTGCGGGGCATGTCTTCATAGCGTTGATAAAAGATGCCTACCCCATAAACATCCTAAATGATCTAAAACATGTGCATGGTGTCTGCCATATATTTGCTGCTAGTTCAAACCCACTTCAAGTCCTAGTCGCAGGTACAGACCAGGGAAGGGTGGTCATAGGCGTGGTTGACGGCTACTCAAGCGAGGGGATAGAAGACGACAAGACAAAGACAGAGAGGAGAGAATTGCTTCACAAGATAGGGTATAACCTAGGCTAGCGTATTCTGCCGCCAACCCATCTCATCTTTTCCCTCACCTTTATTCCCTTCTTGATCTTCTCATAACTACCAATTGATGTTAGGTACCCCTTGACAGCATAGTACATCCCTATTATCAATATCAATGCTGGGAATACTAGATAGGCAGGGGAAACTTCTATCGCTAGGGATCCTAACCCAACTGCGAGTATAACTAAACTCAGACCCGCTAGCATGTCTCCTAGATAACTCTGCATCCATTTTATATGATAGTCCTTCAGGTCTGGGAATATGGTGTTGCCTGCGATTTCAACTAGCCGCATGCCTAACCACTTTATCTTAAGGACTATACCGTATATTACAGGTATGAGAAGCACTGCAGCCAACCATTCCATCACTGTACCAGATGGATAACCAAACAGGCTGAACTTGATTCTACTTCCTGCAACCACCAGAAGATAAACGACAGAGAACCCTGCCACAAGGTATACGCCCAGGGATTTGAAGAAACTAATGGTTGTTTCTCTCATGTCAGCGCTGGTCTTTGTGGCATGTATGAGTATCCCCGCTAGTGATAGCCTAGCACTCTTTGGTATCTTGTCTAGCAGTTTAGCAGTCTTGTCGGTGTACCTGAGGCCGTATGGCATTATGAATGTGGTTGCCAGGCCTAGGAAGATGGCAGAATTTAGGATTAGGGAGGCATGCGGGAGTTTTAGTTTTACTGCGTACGTGGCGATTATCAGTGAAAATTCTCCAATTGGTATCATCAATGCAGATAGGTTTGATACGAGTTCTGCGTCGATTCCTAGAAATGTCCCGAAGGCTCCGTATGAGAGATAATTCCCCACCAATGTCGCGATTATCAAGAGGGCGATGATTATGTATGCGCTGATACCGGTTGGTATTGTGAAGAGCATCCCTATTGATACAAAGAAGAACGCTGAGAAAAACTCTCTAAACATCCCTAGTTGACCCTCTATCTCCTTATGGTGACCCACTCTTGAGAACAGGTAGCCCGCTAGGAAGGCGCCTATTGCTGGGGACAGGCCAAAGAAACTGACTAGATACGACAAGAAGAATGCGATCCCTAAGGAGTACAGGGCGATGTGCTTTTTGTATTCAAACCTCTCTATGAAGTTGATCATGTACTTGGAATAGTCAGATATTACCATCAGGAAAACTAGAACCACAGCCACAGATGTCATTATCACTGATGTGATCTCCCTTCCACCGTGCATTGAGCCTAGAACCGCTAGTATCAGGATTGCCACAAAGTCTTCTATTAACAGCATGGTTATCGCAATGCTAGCGTGCATTGTTTTCATTTCTCCCTTGTCCATTAGATACTTGCCAATAACCGCTGTGGAACTCATCATTATAATCATTCCAAGGAACGATGATTCCATAAAATCTAAGCCAAATACCCTGCCTATCGCAAAGCCTAGAACAAAGTTCACCACCATCTTAAGAGGTTCTAGTATGAATGCGGCTAGACCACCCTCCTTTAGTTTGTCAGGGTCTAGTTCCAGGCCAATGTAGAAGAGGAGCATTATAACGCCTACCTCTGAAAATAGGTCAATCATCTCGTTTGAGTGGACTAGCCCAGTTATAGGCCCTATCACCATCCCTGCCAGTATGTAACCTAGGACAGATGGGAATTTGTACTTTTCAAGAACTGCGCCAAAGAGCATTGCCACTGCCAGGATTATGCCCATGTCAAGTATGAGCCGCTCTGTTATCATCAATCATTTAACCAATGCGTTGTTTAAAAAAGGACTATGTTTTTTGGCCCACTAGGGAGAAGCCTATCCTGGTTAGGACTGGTGCCAGGAGCATTGTTGCTATTATTACGATGACAATTGAGGAGAAGATGCCTAGGTCTATCAATTGCTTGCTGAAGGCTAGACTCGCGATTACCAGACTCACTCCTCCCCTGGGCGCGAGACCTAGGCCCACTGCAATTGCGTCGTTCTTTTTCAGTTTTGTTATCAAACCTCCAGATACACCTGCTAGGAACTTCCCGAGGAGTGCTAGCACTAGGACGCCTATGACTATGACTCCCCAGTATGTAGATAAGATTGCGTGGATGTCCACGTTTAGTCCTATCATGACGAAGAATGCAGGGAAGAGGAGAACATCTCCAAGTGACAAGAACACCCTCTTTATTTCATATTTGTACAGAGGGTGCAGAGTTGAAAACGCCAGGCCAACTAGGAAAACCCCAAAACTCGCTTCGTACAAAAAGTCTTCTGCTGATATCGCTGCTATTAAAATGAATATGAACGTCAGAAGTGCAGTGGTTTGCTCCGATGGATAGTCAAAGTAGTCATACGCCCATGAACTGATTCTCGGAACCACGGTGATGGATGCTACCCAGAACACTGCTAGAAGGCCCAGGTACACGACTAGACCAGTTAAACTCAGCCCTGATCCCGAGAACGTGCTTATCACAAAGAATAAGAGAAGCAGCCCGAATATGTCATCAACCAGTGAGGAGACGCTGAGAATCCTTGCCGCATGTGTATTGCCCTTCCTCATGGACAAGATTGTAGTCAGTGATGGTATTGTTGATGAAATTGAAAGAGAGATTCCCATTAGGGCAGACTGGAGTTTGCCTATCCCCATCATATAAAGGAAACCGAATATGAACGCAAATGACAGGATTATCCCTGACAGCCCTATTGCCAGGCCTTCCTTTGAGAATGAAGTGATTTCCTTTATGCTAGATTCTAGGCCGACTAGAAAGACTAGAATTAGCCCGCCCATTGTCCCTAGGAATATTAACCACTGATACGCAATTGGATTTGCTGACAGGTGGATTACATTCAGCCAACTAGGACCTAGTATGAGTCCAGCAATTATAGAACCCAACACAGGTGGGAGTCTTATCTTTCTGAACGCCCATGCGAACACTAGCGCTACGGTTATTATCCACAAGAAATCTGCAATTGATGACAGAGCAATAGAACTGTATATCATTGATCATCACCTGGCAATCTCACCCTAACCTTCTTTCTTGGGCTTTTGTTACCATCTAGATTCCATGCCGATTTTAGAAGTTCTAGCATTGTTAAATCTCCTATTATCCTACCCTGGTTGTTTACGACAGGTATTTCGGTCAGCCCGTGTTCTATCATTAATTTATATGCCCTCCTCAATGTGTGAGTCAAATCAACACACACAGGTTCCCTCATCAAATCCTCTGCCTTTTCCGAGAATGCGTATCTCTCTATGAACTCCCTGTCAAATAGGATGCTCGGAGAACCGGAGTTTATTGTATCGGGATCATGTGCCACTGTTGCTTGGAGTATATCCCAAACAGATATAACCCCCACTAATTTTCCATCATTGTCGACAACATACGCATTGAGAGTCTTTGGTGACTCGAGCATCGCCTTTATGACAGTTTCCAAACTATCCTCTGGTCTAACTATGGCTAGGTCGTCCTTTCCTCTAGTTATTAGATTAAAGGCCTGTATGACTCCTTTATCAACGTCAATCTCTTCTAGGACCCTGGGGTTCTTTGCAACCTTATTTGAAAGCCGCAATTTCTTCTTCCATTTCTTTGCATCTATCATAGGTGTTATAACACTAAACAAATTTTTAAATGAGAACTGAGTTATTTCCTTGGTGATTTAATGGAGATAGAGAGGAGGGCGCTAGTTCCAGATGTGCCAAAGGACATCCTGTTCTACACGGTTGAACTTATTGGGGAGAGTTTGATAATGGACGCAAAGGAGAAGTTTGAGGGAATGCCAAATTTTGATTCAATGATGAATCTAGAAAAGATGATGGGCAGACCATGGAAGATTGATTATTATGTTAAATTTAGCGTTTATACGTACGAGTTCCACTGGGAATTCAAGGACTCAAAGAATGGAGTACTGGTCAAGTTCGTCGGTAAAGTGCCTAGTCACTGGTGGAACACCTTCTTTGACATTGATACTAAATTAGAGGGGATAACCGATTCCCAATGGACAGCATTCACTAATTTTGCAATTGGATACATGACCGCTAAGATGTATGAGAAAAGGGGTAAGAAAAGGGATGCTAGAGAGCATGTTAGGGTAGCAAAGAGCAAGATGGGAAAAACATCCAAAAAGAAGAAAAAGTAGTGGGGATAAGTTTTTAAACTAGGTGCTCAGAAAATCTAGGACAACCATTTAGGAGGCTTTAGAATGGAAGGAAATTTTAGAAAACAAAGAAGAGAAAAACCCGAGTACAAAACCCTATCTGAAGAAACATACAGTTATGGAAATGGCAATTTCATTGAGGTTGCCAGAAAAGAAGTAGATGGAAACGAGTTTATATCCATCTCAAAGGGCAGAACCATGCCAGATGGATCAAAGAGATACAAAGGAGGGATTGGTTTCCCTGATGATGCTGACTTGAAGGCATTTTTGATACAAACACTACAACAGATGTGAAGTGGGTTTATTTTTCAAAACCCATTAACCCTTCTATTGTTTTATTGTAAACCCAAACACAATATCCTTGTCCATGAACTTCACTGTTCCCTTGTTTTCATCTGGGACTTCACCAATACTGACTTCACTGGCGTTCACCTTTGGCTTGACTAGTTCCATTGCCTTCTCTAGCATTGGATGGCCTGATATACCTAGAACAATCTCTTGATCCACTGTCAGTTTGGCCTTCTTCCTAGCATTTTGTATTGCCCTAGTAACCTCGCTAGCCAAGGCCTCAACCAACAAGTCCTCGCTCAATTCTTTAGCGATCCTGACCTTGCCTAACTCGAACTCTACTTCCACTGCTTCCCCAGAGATCTTGCCTAGTTTCTTCGCGTTCACCATTCTAAGCAGAACGCCCTCTAGCAACTCTAGAGCTTTCTCTACCTTTTCATTGTCGCTTATAACCTCAACGCTTCCAATTGGCCACCTGAGTTTTATCTTTGCATCCTGCCTCGCGCTCAGGACTGCATCTGTTATCTCGTGGACAATATCCATACTTTCTTCAAGTTCTGGTGAGATTAATCTTTCATCTGCCTCTGGCCAATCTTCAAAGTGTACGCTCTCTTTTTCTCCACCTAAAACACTCTGATACATCCTCTCTGTGAAGAATGGCATTGCAGGTGCCAGCAACTTGGTTATCTTGTCCAAAACATAGTATAGCGTAGCCTGCGCTGATTTTTTATCTACCCCATCGTACGTAGGCCATGTTCTATCTCTAATCAATTTCACATACGTTCTAGATAGATCGTTCACCACAAATGATTCTATCTCCCTCAATGCCCGGTTGTGCCTAAAGTCTTCGCTCAATTCCGTAACCTTCTTGACTAGCGAGTTTACCCTAGACAATATCCATCTGTCTTCTGGTTTTAGCATGTCTCTGGCTGAACTTATGTCTGTCCTATCACCGTACAGGTCAAAGAATCTATACGTATTTGACAGTATTACGAAGAACTTCCTATTCTCCCTTAAGGCGTTCCAGTCAAATGTCATATCCTGCGAGTAATCGACTGTTAGATAGTAGTATCTCAACTCATCTCTAGAATACTTCTCTATAACTTCATCTGTTGTGACTGCGTTTCCCTTTGACTTACTCATCTTAACTCCATGAGCATCTAGAACAAATCCATGATAGACTATATTATCAAACGGCCTTCTGTCCATCGTGATTACAGAACATATCAAACTGGAATTCCACCATCCTCTGATCTGGTCAGGCCCCTCTATAACATGTTTTACTGGCCATAAACTCTTGAATGGTTCTTCCTTGTCTGGATATCCTAACGACGCCCATGCAGCGACACCAGAGTCAAACCAGACGTCTAGAATGTCTGGGATTCTGTGCATCTCCGCACCACACTTCTCGCATTTTAGTTTAACCTGATCGATGTAGGGCCTATGTAGGTTATCTACTTTCTGGCCAGACCTCTCTTCTAGTTCTTTTTTGCTTCCTACTACTTCAACGTGCCCACACTTATCACACACCCAGATGGGCAATGGAATACCCCAGTATCTTTGCCTTGAGATAGGCCAATCGTCAATGCCATCTAGCCAATCTAAGAATCTTCTACCGGCCCATTCTGGATGCCATTTTATCTTCTTTGCTTCTTCAATGAGTTTTGGTTTTATTTCACTGATCTTAAAGAACCACTGTGGAACGGATATCTGTATTAGAGGTGTCCCACATCTCCAGCACTTTGGATAGTCGTGAACAATTGTATCCTCTAGAACAAGAGCATTTCTATCTTTCAAGTCTTGGATTATCACTGGGTTTGCGTCCTTTACATACATCCCAGTATATTTCCCTGCTTCCTCTGTAAATCTTCCGTCTATACCGACAGGAGAGATTTGAGGTAAACCATTTTCTCTACCAACCTTGTAGTCTTCCTTGCCGTGTCCAGGTGCGCAATGCACCAATCCGGTTCCTGACTCCATATCAACGAATTGCGCTGAAGGAACAACTCTACCCTGAATATCTCCCTGAGCCTTTACCAAGTCCTTTAACGGGTGTTCGTACTCCACACCAACCAATTTCTCTCCAGGGAATTCTTCAATTATCCGGTATCCTGCTTCCAATTTTTCCATTAAAGGCTCCAGCCTCGGCTTTGCTAGAATCCATGTCTCACCGCCGACTTCAACCTTGATGTATATCTCCTTTGGATGAACCATTACACCGGTATTTGCAGGAAGAGTCCATGGGGTAGTCGTCCATATAATCAGATACTCATTTTCCTTGCCTTTGACCTTAAACTTCACAAAAATGCTTGGATCCTTTGACTTGAAGTATTCTATTTCATTGTATGCAACTACTGTCTGACAGTGGGGACACACGTGAACGGGGTACCTGCCCTTGTATAACAAACCCTTATCAAATGCAGTCTTGAAAGTGTACCATGCACCCTCAATGTATTCGTCGTTCAATGTTAGGTAGGGGTTTTCCCAGTCAAACCAGACTCCTAGGTTGTTGAATTGCTCGCTCATTCTACCTATGTACTTTGTGGCGAATTTTTTGCATTCATTTGTGAATTTATCAACGCCTAATTTTTCTATGTCTCCCTTGTTCTTGAGGTTTAGTGTCTTTTCCACCTTGTTCTCTATCGGCAAGCCGTGAGTATCAAAACCAGGTTGGGCCCATATATTAAATCCTTTCATTCTCCAAAATCTCAGGTAGTAATCCTTCAATATCTTGTTCCAAGCAGTGCCAACGTGAATATCTCCCGTAGCGTAAGGTGGGCCATCTAGAAAGTAATACCTTGGCCCTCCCTCTCTAATCTTTAATGCCTTTTTCTCGATGCTATTCTCCTGCCAGTATTTTATGACATCATCTTCGTTCTTTAACTCCATTTGCACCACCAAAAATGCGAACTATTATTGGGTCCTAGGTTAATATGCATTACTCCAAACACCATAATACTTGGCTGGTTTTCCGCAGACCACGCACTTCTCGCCCTCTGGCTTATCATCTAAGTCAATTCCCCTAAACTCCTTGGATATCTGGTCTTCCACTTTCTTGCCACACTCTTCCCAATCCTCGCATAACGGTGCCTTTATGACTACGGGCTTATTATCACTCTTCTTTATCTCGTCTAGGCTCTTTGCCACAACAATCTTCCTCTTGAATTCTTGCATTGCCCTTTTCTTTATGTTTTCATGTATCTCCTCTGCCAGTTTGTTCAATTCATCTAACAACCTATCCTCCGGAATCTGCACCTTCTCCAGATTATCTCTTCTGGATATTGTCAGAACTTTGTTCTGAATATCTCTAGGCCCAATTTCTATGCGTATCGGCACCCCCCTTAATTCCCAGTAGTAAAACTTGTCTCCTGGATTGCTATCTGAGTCATCTAGTTTGACCCTCCAGTTAACCACAAGTTTATCATAGATCTCTTTTGCCTTTTTCATCACAATGTCTTCTTTGCCCTTAAATATTATCGGGACGATTACTATCTGGACAGGCGCGAATTCAGGGGGTAGAACTAATCCTCTGTTGTCTCCGTGGACACCTATCAACGCTGCAATGGCCCTCTCAGACACCCCGTGACTGGTCAGGTATGCATATTTTTGCTCTCCGTTTTCATCTTCATAAACCACGTTGAACGCTTTTGAGAATTTTTGGCTCAACCTGTGGCTGGTTGCAATTTGTAGTGTCCTCCCATTGGGCATTATAGTGTCAAATGCAATTGTTTTATCTGCTCCAGCGAATTTGTCCCAGGATGGCCTTTGCACCCTTAGGAATGGAATCCCTAGTTCTGTCCAGAATGCCTTGTAGACACCGTCAATTATTTTCATCTCCTCCTCCGCTTCTTCCTCTGTTCTCAGGGCACAGTGGGCTTCTTTGAATGTAGAAACCTCCCTGACACGAATTAGAGGCCTAGTGTGTTTTGTCTCATACCTAAACACAGAAACAATCTGGTAAATCTTTAAAGGCAGGTCAGCATGGGACCTTATCCAAAGAGAGAACATGGGATACATTGCAGTCTCGGAAGTAGGTCTGAGTGCCAGTTTAACATCTAGGGGTGACTTTCCCCCGTATGTTACCCAGTAAACTTCGCCTCCGAAACCCTTTATGTGCTCTGCCTCCTTATCCAGCGATGTCTCTGGGATTAGTGTTGGGAATAAGACTTCCTGGTGTCCAGTTTCATCCAGGAGTTCTCTAAGCAGTCCTGTGACGTGCTTCCTAATGGCAAAGCCAAACGGTCTCCAGACTAGCATGCCCTTAACAGGGTACCTATTGTCCACTATTTCAGCGCTTGCCAATACCTCCTGGTACCATTCCGAAAAGTTTTCCTTTGGGAATTCCATTATTTCCACCTACTATTGATTGCTTGCTAATTTTAGAGAATTAAGTTATTAAAATTAATCGGAATCACTTGAACAAAATCATGTTAACTCTCTCTAGTTCAGACAATGACCATGCTTGGGCTGGGCATCCTCTAGGTGTGTGCGGGGCATCTCCGTCAAATATCTCATTCACTTGGCCTATCACACCTTGGTTCCATCTGTGCGCTTCTAGGTTCTCCACAATTGACTTTACGTAGTCAATCCCAGACTTGTACGAGTAGTTTATGCTTTCAAACAAAGGACCGACCAGCCACGCCCAGACTGTCCCGTTATGGTAGGACTCTACGTGGGATTTATCGTACCTGCCGTAGTAGCCCGGTGAATTTGGGGACATGCTCCTCAGTCCGTACGGAGTGGCGAGTTCGTCAATAACTAGTTTTATTGATTTTCTCAGTTTTTGCGGAGAGACTATCTTGTAGGGTAAATAAGCGGTGAAGAGGAAGTTTGGCCTGACCCTGAAATCATTCATTGAATCTAGTATCCCTTCACTTCCGGCGTATTCTCTCCTAAACGTCCGTCTTAGTTCCGCGGCTATGCTCTCGTACTTTGAACTCTCATCTGATTCTAAGAGTTTTGCGGTGGAAAGCAACGCGTTAAATAGGAAGGACTGTATCTCAACAGGCTTTTCTCTGTGGATGGAGTCTGTCCACGTTTTGGTGTCTAGGAATAGGTTTCCGTCTAGGTTACCGATTGCAGGCATGATGAGTGCTTCCGGATCCACTAGGCTCAAAATATCCCAGTCCTTACTAGATTCAACATACTCATGCAAAATAGATATGAATAGAAGGTTCCCGTCTAGCCCTGTGTACACGAACTCGCCTGTTCTATCATCCATGTATTCAGGGAGAATATCCTCCTTCCTTGTGTTATAGATTGTCAATAATACCTTCCTTGCCAAGTCGAATTTCCCTGACGCAATTAGGTACCTAGTGTAAACCAAAGCGTCCCTTGTCCAGAACGAGAACCATGGATACCCCGCTATAACAAATTTTTTCTCTTCCTTATCATTTGATGCATCTACCACGAAATCCTGGTTTGCTGATTTCGCATCTCCTATTCTCATTTCCAGGAATCCATCAACGATGATCCTGCCAGGTGAGAAGTTAGAATCTCTCCACGATTCGTACCTCTCTTTGTCTATGTCATACTCGAATGTTTCCCACATTGGATCGTTAACAAACTTATACTTCCCTGATAATTCAAGATTGATCCTATTCCCTCCTATTACTATATCTAGATTGTTTCCTCTAAATGAAACGTTGGCACTAGTTGAAGTGGAAACATCATACATGTGTCTGAAATTAAAATACGGCCTCACCTCTAGGTTTCCCTTGTACACTATTCTCAAGCCATTATCAAGGAAAATCTGTCTTTCAATCTCTGGTTTTATTGTTATGAATTTATTCGGATAGATATAGGTGTCAGGTGTCACTCTCTTCCCATCTACAAACTCCTTTATTCCGGAAAAGATTAACGTCCGCTTGGCAGGAGGAGACATTGATTTTACTAGGAATCCATGAAACTTTCTCCTGTTTTCCCAGGTTAGACTAAGCATTGCGTAACTTCCATCTCCTGATGTCAGAAGGAATTCTCTATCCTTCGTTGCTACAATACCCTCTTGTATATTTCCAACACCCTGTTGTATACCGACTCCCATGTGAAATACCTCACCACTCTTTTTCTCCCATTCTCCCCCAATCTCGTTCTATCCTCTGGGCTCATCTGCAGGAGTTCAATTATCTGGCTGGCTAGGTCGTTTATATCCCAGGGATTAACCCTCCTCCCGCATTCCTCTGGACCGTGGTCAACAACCTGCTCTGCAAGCCCACTCGTTCCATGTGCGCCAACAACCACTGGCACCTGCATGGACATTGCCTCTGTGCAGACTATACCAAATGGTTCATACAACGACGGGAAAACTGCAACATCTGCTAGAGCATAGTGTAGTATTCTTTCTTCCTCTGAAACAAACTCAAATCTAAAAATGATATTTGATGAAATCCCTAAGTGATTGGCCAATGAGACCAACTCATTTTGCATCTCACCTGTACCTAGCACAACCAACTTTGCATTCGGAACCTTCTCAACTACCTGCTTAAATGCCTTAACCAGTTTATCTATGCCTTTTACTTGTGTTAACCTTCCAACAAAGAACACGACTAAGTCTGTATCCTTTATTCCATACCTTGTTTTAAGTTCTTTTAATTTGGCCACATCAACCTTTGAGGGGTCGTACTTGTCTGGGTCAACACCGTTCCAGCAAACCTCTGTTTTCCCCTTCATACCTAGGGTTTCTAGTTCTCTCTTCATTGCGTTTGAGACCGTAATAACAATATCAGCCTCCTCGTATCCAAGTTTCTCTAAATCTGACACCGTCCTTGATCCGCCACCTAATGCTCTGCCATGTTCTGTGGAGTGGACATGGAAGACAAGGGGAAGTCCAAGTTCTTCCTTTGATATTATTCCTCCAATTATCCCTAACCAATCGTGTGAATGGAGAACATCAAAATGAAAGCCGTTCCGCCTGACTAGTTCGTTCACCAATTTCGCGCTTGATAGTGTGTTGTATGCAGTGATGTCTGAAAAGAATTTCAATCCTCTTCCCCAACTCTTTAGTTCTGAGTTTGTGATTACACCTAGCGGTTTTGTCATGTTTATTATCATTGGTCTGTGGACCTGGACACCCATCAACTCTTCAGACGGTTTGAATTTGTTTCCGTCGTTTAGTGTAAAGACCGTTATGTTGTGTCCGTGGCTAGCGAACTTTCTAGTTAGTTCTGTCGCAAACGTTCCTAGACCGCCAACCCATCTAGGCGGGTATTCCCACGAAAAATGTGCTATACTCAATTTATCATCGTCTGTCAATTTCCATTCCTCCTTTTCAAGTCGTCAAGTATATTCATGAAGTTTATGAACGCATCATATGGCGAATCGTATGGGCTAAAGTACTGGTGAACGAACCCATCCATGCCCGCCTTGTCTGATAGGTAGTACAAATGATCGCTTGTCTGGAGCAGCCTCCATATCCTTTTTAGCCTGTTACTGTCAACTCTTAACGATTGCAGTCTTTTAAATGCATACTGCTGGAGAGAATTCCCTAGCCAGGTGGAAACGTCCCTTGATTCGTCAGCCCAACTAACCGCAAATGGAACGTCTAATTCATCCTTTGGCTCGTGTCTCTTGATTATCTCTGATGGAGTCAACATCTTGATCCCTTTCTTTTCAAACTCATCTGGCAGGTGTTTCATGAACTCTAGGATTCCAGTGTCTGGTTTGTGATGCTCGCCTAGGGTCTCGTAGTCTATATAGATAAGCACGTAGTCTCCAGGTGTGTTGGCAATCCAATCCGCGTACTTCTCCGCTGTGAGTGGCCACTCGGACCATGCCCTGTTTGAAAACCTGAACCCAATGTCGTCGCTTAATCTGTAGTGCCTAGTCAACAGGAGTAGGTTTCCGCCAATGCGCTTGTAAATGTAGGTCGGCGCTCTCCATCCCAGGACCTTTTCGGCACCTTCAATTATCTGAGCCTTGAAACCTAGTCTCTCAACCTCGGTGCCTATTCTGTTGTCGTATATCAATTCTGTGTTTCTGAAAACACTGGGTCTGTAGTCAAAGAATTCCTTTAGCATGTTCTTGTGCATTTCAACCTGTTCATCGAATTCGC
Source organism: Microcaldota archaeon (assembly GCA_027077895.1). Classification (GTDB taxonomy): domain Archaea; phylum B1Sed10-29; class B1Sed10-29; order WALL01; family WAMD01; genus JALWQZ01. The sequence continues at coordinate 16,859 of JALWQZ010000034.1, forward strand.
TCAGGTCATCGTACAGGCCTGCCAGTGAGTGGTAGTATGTTTCGCCTAGAAATTCAACGTTCTTTGTATCCGCGACAGACTGCAAGATGTCCAATGCCTCTGGTCCGAATCTCATTGCGGATTCTACCCACGTCCCTGTAACAGAGTAGCAGAACTTTCTCCCAGTATTTGCATGGTCTAGGATTATCTGGGTTGCAGGCACGTAGCAGTCCTTGGTTGCCCTCTGGAAAACAGTCTTGTTTGAATACATTGGCCTAAGCGAGTTCTCTGGGTCGTTATCAAAATAAGCCCGCTCTGGAGGGAGTTTCGTATCCGAGAATATCGAGAATCTCCTCAACCTAAATGGCTGGTGAACGTGGAAACACATTGCTACTTCCATCTCAACACCTTCTTGTACTTTTTCAGTGTCCTCCTAGCGACCCTAGCCCAACTCAGCCCTGTCAGTCTCCTTATGTTGTTCTCCTTTACATGGTTGCCCAGCACAGGGTACTTCATGACCGCAAGTATGTACTCGGCCAGTTTGTTGACGTCCCAGAAATCAACTTCAAGCGCGTCCACTTGTTCTCCGGCGCCGACCGTCTTTGAGATTATAGGGACAACACCCTTTGAAGCAGCCTCTAGGACAGTTATACCGAATGGCTCGCTGACACTGGGTAGAACAAAAACATCAGAAATTTTATATAAGAACTCCTTCTCCTGGTCAGTGACCCTACCTGTGAATATCACGTGATCCTTAACCCCTAGGTCCACAGATAATTTCGCCAGTCTAGGCAGCAGTTCGCCGCTACCTGCAATTATGAAAACAACGTTTTTCTCCTTCTCTAGAACTAGGGGTATTGCCCGTATTAAAGATTCTGGGTTCTTCTGGATCGCGAGTCTCCCTAGGTACAAAACAACCTTTCTACCAAACAGTCCCTTCTTTGAACTGCCGTCTATTGCAGTCGGGTTTATTCCATTGTATATGACATCTATCTTGCTAGGATCTGCGTGGTAGTACTTTATGAGTTCTTCCTTCATCAAGTTCGAAACAGCAATTATGCCATCTGCCTCATTGACCGCCCTTTGCTCTATTTCCTTTATAACCTCCCACGGATGCCCTGCTGTCCTATCATACTCTGTCGCATGGAACGTGACAACCAGTGGCCTTCCTGTTAACCTCTTTAACCTTATGCCTGCTTCCACGCCTATCCAGTCATGCACGTGAATGATGTCAAATTTTACTCTTTTTCCTAGTACCTCTTTGACTATGTTCTCATTGTACGCCCTTATAGAATCTATGAACGAATGAGAGAATGAGAGTTTATATGGATTAAGGTATCTAGCGGGTACGGGTATAACCCTAATTCCTTCAACCCTCGCCTTGAATGGGAGGACCAAACTAATACTAACTAGACCCTTTAGTTCATTTACCAATTCATATGTATGTGTTCCTAGGCCACCCACACTCTTGGGGGGAAACTCCCACCCAATCATCAGCACCCTCATGACATCACTCTGTGAGTTCAAAGATCACATCCTTACCCTTACCTCTCTTCTTTACACCAACAATCTCAACCTTTCCCTCCCTGGCTAGCCAACCTAGAGCCGCCCATGTTTCCTCTACCGACAGACCAGTTTGCTTGGATATCTCCTTAACAGGTGAAGGCCCGTTTTCATGAAGAAAGAACCAAACAATACCTGCCTTTTCACCAATAAACGATAGAACTTCCATTTTGCCCCCTCCAGCGCTGCTTTATATATTCTTAAATATGGTGTTTAAACGGGTTTCGTTAGAACTAGACAGTTACAAAGTTTATTAAAAAATATGTGCAAATGTATTGAATTATTTTTGCAAAAATTGTCCATTTGTTTAAATTCATCCCCTTGGGCAACCAATTAAAAGATTACATTTAAAAATTGATTAGGCACTTAACTAGTAGAGGGGTTCAGATGCATCCAGAGACATTCAGGAAGTTTTTTGTCCACGGATTGAACGGGCTTATACTGGCTTTCCTAGTTTACATACTGCCAGTTAAATGGTCACTGGCGTTTTTTGTTGTGCTTCTTGGTGTGACCCTGTATCTAGCAAGGCAGATAACTAGGGGTAAGAAGTACCCAATACTGAGTTGGCTTGTTGACAAGGCTGAGAGAAAGGGCAGGCCAGTGGCAAAGGGGGCTCTGTGGTACTTCTATGGCGTGGTCTTCATACTGACGGTTTTTGGCTTGATAGGTGTGCCTAGGATCATACTCGCTAGCGCGCTCTTGGTCGTGGCTCTAGGTGACTCGGTTTCCACAGGCCTAGGTAGAATAGTTGGAAAGAGGAGACTGCCAAAAACAAAGACAAAGACATTTGAAGGGACAAGTTTGGGTATACTGTTTGCGTTCGTTGGGATATTCCTTGTAATGCTGGTAAAGTATGATGTTGTGGTTTCGTTTTGGTTGGCGTTTGCCGGTAGTGTTACAGGAATGGTAACAGAGGCTTATTTCCGGGGGCCAGATGATAATTTCACAATCCCAGTTATGGCAGCATCCGCAATGGTTATAACTCTGTCAATAATTAGATTGTTCGTTTGAATTCGCGTGAATGCCTCGGTAGCTTAGTTGGTAGAGCGGCCGCCTCGTAAGCGGCAGGTCGGGGGTTCAAATCCCCCCCGGGGCTTTTAAGAAAATGTTCAAAGCCCACGGAAGTTATTTAAATTCTACAGTAACTTTTTTCTTTTTAGGTTCTTTCATACGTCCCTTTAGCACTACAGTCATCACTCCTAACTCATTGATATCCTGAATATCTTGGTGTAAATTAGGATATCTCCCAACATCCAGAATTATGGACATTACGTACGGCACACCTGCACGCTTTAATTTTACTACTTCCCCAATAAGGTTTGTTAATGATTGTTGCCCTCTTGCAAGTTTTAGTTCTACCGCAACACTCCTCCATAACACAATATCAACTTTTCGGCTCCCCATCATCACTTCTTGAGCCACATTCTCCCTGCCCAGTTTCGCTATTAGATATTGCAAGATTTGTGACTTAAATTCCAATTCATCCCGTACAGGCTGTGGTTCAAACTCATGAATTAGAATCTCTCTCAATTGCCACATAGCGGTTAGGTAGGGATCTTGGGTCACTTGTTGTATTTCCTGGGTTGCCCCTTTATTTTCAGATACTCTTTGTGGAATTATGCCTTTTTCGTGAGTAATTGATCTTTGAGATTCTTTTACTCCAATCAAACTTTCATAGAGTCTCTGTCTTTCTGAGTCTATATCCGAATAGTTTATCTTAAATCTATGCGCAGCTTCTAATACATCGTTGTAGTATAGTTTATCAGCAAGATGTTCAGCAATATCCACCTTTGAACGTAAGCGAACAGCTCTATCCGAAAGGGGGTCAGGGTAGATGTATAGTGATATGTGATAAATTGCTGCTAACTGTTCTAATTGGTCTTTTGTAAAACGCATAAGAAGTTGGATTTTTAGTTTTCTCACTTCATTGCGATAACGTATCTTTTTAGCTTGTTGTTCAGCGAGATTCTTTGTTGTTTCAGTTACTTTCTTAAAGCCGTTCCCAATCTTGTCTAAAAATCCCATATAAAAGTTTTCTCATAATCTGTTTTTATTTATTTTTCTATTTTTCTCATTTTTCTTTAAACCCCCACTTACTTGGTAGAGTTATCTTGTCAATACCTTCAACAAATCATGCCTAGTTACAATCCCAACTAGTTTTCCATCGTTGTTAACTACTGGTAGTCTGTGGACATTTTTTTCTAGCATTAAATCTGCGGCCTCTTCAATGTCAGCGTTCTCGTTTATTGTAACTGCTGGTTTAGTCATTATATCCTTGACAATCCCGTCTTTCCAGACCCCCAGTGCTCTCTCAACGTCCCATTCTTCCATCTTGATTCTAATGACTCTTTCAATGAAATCAAATGGTGGCGGCGATAAGTCTTCAGATGGTAGGTCAGGAATATCCAAAGCACGGATGATATCACCATCAGTCAGGATACCAACAACCTTTTCGTTCTCGACAACAGGGACTCCAGTCAATTTGTGTTTTTTCATCAATTCAATAACGTCTGTTATCCTATCCGCTGAGGAAACAAAAACAACCTTTTTGGTCATTACATCCTTAACCTTCATACAAATACCTCCCTCTAAGATTAAACCAAAACAATTTTAAAACACTATCTAAAAAATTAAGGAAGGTGGTTTAGATGGTTGTTAGAGTGTATAGATTTGAAAAGTCTGATTATGCAAAATTGCAGAAGGTGACTGGCCAGGATCACTTTGCTAGGAATGGTTATATAATAAGGGAAGGGAAAGTTTTGGGAGTAACCGATGATGATGTTTACTACCTATACATAGATGCACCAGATGAATTCTTCAAGAATCATGAATCAGAGATAACTGAAGCAGGTGGTAAACTCACTGAATCTCCAGAGTACGACGCAGTGAAGGATGCA